>JAEURE010000043.1 GCA_016789485.1 Anaerolineales bacterium
ACGCGCTGAACCCAGTTGATGCCGTCCAATCTTTGGACGACGCGAATGCCCCGTCGGCGAGCCCTGTTCAGGTCAAGTAAGAAGCGAGTGCCTGCGATGACGAGAACTGCGTCAGATTTGGCAGAGAGATCGTAAGTCACGTCAATGCCGCGGGAGAGTAATCCCTGTTCAAATTTCAAACGGAAGGATGCCATGCCGCCAGTCCCCTGCACGAAAGGCGTGATACAAATGCGAGTCATAAATTTATTATATCGTAGGGATGTGTCTCACAATAATTATGGTATCCTTGCTTAACATCATTCAGGGAGCATTTATTTTATGTACATAGCCATCGAAGGGGTGATCGGCGTGGGCAAAACCACGCTGGCACGCCTGCTGCAACCGTCATTCGAAGCGGAAGTGCTGTTGGAAATCTTTGAAGAGAATCCGTTCCTCTCCGATTTTTACGCAGACCGCGCACGATATGCTTTTCAAACTCAAATTTTCTTTTTGCTCAGCCGTTATCATCAACAGAATAACAACGTCCCGAAAATTCTTGCGGAAAATAAAAGCCTGATCTCAGATTACACCTTTGCAAAAGATGCGCTCTTTGCAGGCATCAACCTGAAAGGTGACGAGCTGGACATGTACCACAAAGTACATGAGGCGCTCGGAGAAAAAATACCCAAGCCCAACCTGCTCGTGTATTTGCAAGCCAGCACGGATACGCTCATGAACCGCATCGCCTTTCGTGACAGACCGTATGAACGCCAGATGGAACGAAGCTACATCAACGAGTTGAACATCGCATATGAAGACTTTTTCTCAAAGCCATTCGACCACACACCTGTCCTAAAAATAGAAACAAACGATCTGGATATTATCCACAACACAGAGCATCTCAGGCTGATCGAAAACCGCATCCGCGAGACTCTAAATCTGCCCCCGTTTCAACCGAGTTTGCCGTTAGAATAGGCAGGAATATCATGCGCGTCACTCGAGATTCCCTCCTCCGCATCGCCAAAGAGACCGTTCAGGAACGGGTGTATAACGACCCTGAAATCATTGCCGCGTACCTGACAGGCTCCCTGCTCAGCGCAGATCCCATGCTCGGGGGCACCGCCGATATTGACCTGGTCTTTGTTACCAAAAATCAACCTGCCAAAGCGCGCGAGTTCGTAAAACTAACCCCAGACTTTCATCTTGATATCAGCCGCCGCGCAAAAGATGAATTCAAGTCACCCCGCGAATTGCGCGGCGACCCATGGCTCGGCTTTGAGATGTACGCGCCCATGCTGTTATATGAACGCGAGAAATTCTTCGACTTCGTACAAGCCAGTCTGCGCGCGGGATTTGAATTTGAACAACCCCCGCTCATGCTGCAACGTTGCCGCACCCTGCTATCCCACGGACGCAGCATTTGGATGGATTTGAACGAACTCGATAAACCTGCGGGGCCAACAGAAATCCGAAAATATATGAAGTCGCTTTTCCATGCCATCAATACTGTAGCGGAAATAAGCGGTTCACCCATTCAGGAACGCAGGCTGCTGCTTGAGTTCCCTGCGCGTGCCGAAGCCGCCCAAAAACCCGGCATGGTCGCCGCAGCATACGGTCTGATTGGCGCAAACAATGTGGATGTAGAAAAAGTAAAAAGCTGGCAGGCAGATTGGAAAGCCGCATTTAAACTGGCAAGCGAGAAAGCGGATGTGGATGTCCGCATTCACGCCACGCGCCTGAATTACTACGAAAAAGCCGTCAAAGCCCTGCTGGAAGGCGAAACGCCTCTTTCCGCGCTCTGGCCGCTCCTGCACACCTGGACCCTCTCCGCTGAAGTATTATCCGGCGACCATTTGCAATTCTGGCAAAAGGCGTGCAGCGAGCTGGGTCTGCTTGGAGATAGATTTGCCGAACGAGTGGAGGGCCTCGATCATTTCATTGACGAGATCGAAGCCACGCTTGATGAAATCGCCACAGAAAACGGACTGGAAACATTTGCAGGAGTATAGTCAACCAAACTTCCGAAGCCTTAAGGTTTCGGAAGTTTTTTATAAGCAAATCCTGTGATTAAACGGGAAGGTCGACACATCCCGATTCTCAAACATATCTTATTTGTCATTCGCCTTCGCAATGACGAGAAACCACCAAAGGAGATTTAATTATGCCCTCAAGTTCTTCATCCCCCTACCTGCCGTTTGGCGAAAATAAAAATGCCGCGTGGTACGGCAAAGACATCATTTCCGTAAAACAGTTCAGCCGCGCAGACCTTGAATATGTATTCGGCGTGGCGCATGAAATGCGCGGCATGGTCGAACGGGTTGGAACGTTCGATTTACTCAAAGGAAAAATCCTGGCGAATCTGTTTTATGAGCCGTCCACTCGTACTTCATCATCCTTTACTGCGGCAATGGAAAGGCTTGGCGGTTCGGTCATTCCGATCAACGAAGTGAAGTACTCCTCGGTTTCAAAAGGCGAGAGTCTGCCCGATACCATCCGCACACTGGAATGCTATGCGGATGTGATCGTGCTGCGTCACCCGGAAACAGGCTCAGCCTCCATAGCGGCGAAAGCGGCGCGAAAACCCATCATCAACGCGGGCGATGGCGTAGGCGAACATCCTACCCAGGCCTTACTGGACACCTTCACGATTTTCGAGGAACTAGGAGCAGGACAGGTGGACGGCATGACCGTAACCATGCTCGGCGACCTGAAATACGGGCGCACCGTCCATTCGCTGGCGCGTTTGCTTTCATTATTCAACGTGAAGTTAAATTATGTCTCGCCTGATATTTTGAAAATGCCAAAGGAAGTGATGAACGAAGTAGGGGAAAAAGGAATCCCACAGGCAGAATTTGGCAAACTCGAAGATGTTTTACCTGAGACCGATGTGCTGTATGTGACTCGTGTCCAAAAGGAAAGGTTTGAAGACCCCGCAGATTATGAAAAGGTAAAAAACTCCTTTGTAGTGGATACAGAAATCATGAAGGCCGCAAAAAAGGAAATGATCGTCATGCATCCGCTCCCGCGCGTGACCGAGATCAGCATGGACTTTGACGACGACCCTCGCGCAGCCTACTTCCGCCAGATGGAATATGGCTTGTATGTGAGAATGGCACTGCTGGCAATGGTGCTGGGCAAGGCGTAAGATAAGCGATAAGAAAAAAACGAGTTGTGAGACAGTCTCACAACTCGTTTTTTATTTCTATTTCGCGTTATTATTAATCTTCTGCAGCTCTCGCCATTTCTTCAGGCTCAAAAACCACCTCTTCTTTTCCAGTCAACTTATCGTCAATTTTCGAAACGATCAAGCGCAGATGGCCGTTGTGAGCCACATAGTCCAGGTCGTCTGCAGGGACGGCAAGCACGGGGCAAAGCGTAAAGTTCTCGATCCATGACTCGTACAAATCATTGAGATTTTGCAGATATTCTGGCGTGATCTTGCGCTCGTAGTCGCGTCCACGGGAATTGATGCGATGCATCAAGGTATCCACCGAAGCGCGCAGATAAATAACAAGATCTGGCGGGGGCAGGAATTGCACAGCGGTTTCGTACAGCTCGCGATAGGTTTGATAATCACGCTCTGCGATATTTCCCTGTTGATACAAATTGTGAGCAAATATTTCAGCATCTTCATAGACACTGCGGTCCTGCACCACGGAATTGGGATGCTGTGCAAGGCTAAGATGGGAGCGCAGACGGTGGGTCAGGAAGAAAACCTGTGAATGGAACGCCCAGGCAGACATGTTCTGATAAAAATCAGCAAGATAGGGATTTTCGGTTACAGGTTCATAGAACGGGTCCCAGCTCATCTGTTCACACAGCATTTTTACAAGCGTGGACTTTCCAACACCGATGTTGCCCGCAATGGCTATAAATTTTTTCATGAAACTCTCTCGTCGGGGGAATTTTTATTTTTCTTATCTTACCACCGAGTGAACAGCACGAGCGGAGTTTTAAGATTAGGCTTTAAAAACAAAAGGGCGGGTGATGAACCCGCCCAAATAAAACCGCAAATTCCTATGGGATTTCGCCAGCGATTTCCTTGTCGATCAACTGCTGGAAGCTGGAGAGCGGCTGAGCACCGACAATTGCCAGGCCATTGATAAAGAACGTGGGAGTGGATTGAACGCCAAGATCCAGGGCAAAATTCATATCCTGCTGAATAAAATCATCGTGCTTGCCGCTGGAAAGGCAGGCAGTAAATTCATCCACATTCAAATTGAGGTCGGTGGCATATTGAATAAAAGTTGCCTGGTCCAACACTTCACTGCTGAACAACTTTTCGTGATAATCCCAGTAGGCATTTTGGTCGTTCGCACAAAGCGATGCAACCGCCGAAGGCATTGCATCCGGGTGAATGGATGTGAGCGGCAGGTTGCGATAGACGAAACGAATCTGATTCGGGTACGCATCCAACAAAGCTTGATACGTCTCATCATGGAAGCGGCGGCAGAAGGGACACTGGAAGTCGCTGAACTCCACAATGGTGATAGGCGCATCTTCCGGGCCAATGCTTGGATAGCCTTCGGTGGGAATATCGTAGCGGACAAATTGCGGCTGTGCTGTTGGCGCTTCAACAACTTCGCCTGACGGCTGCTGCGCGGCTGCCGCTTGAGCAGGAACCGCCGCTGCGGCAGTGGTTCCGCGTCCCCAAAGAACATAGCCGACGAGAATACCGACGCCAAAGGCAAGCACAACAAGCACGGAATAAAAATGGCTGCGCTTGAAAGTGATGAATTCTTCAGCGTCTGGGGCTGTTACTTGTTCTTCTTCAATAAGAATGGGAATGGATCCCTTTTCAACAGAGGTGGATTTTTTAGTTTTTGTAGGCATGAGGCAAAATTATAGTCCTTCTGCAGGATTTGTGGAGAGTACCTTAGTTTGAATTAATGTGCATCTTTTTATCAAAACCTGCGTATACATTTGTGAACTGGAGGTTCTAATGACTACTCAAACAAAACAACATATTCCCTGGTATTTGTGGCCGTTCGCCGCAATCTGGAAATTACTGGCAGTTATTGTCGAAATGACAGGCCGCTTCGTGGCCATGGTGCTGGGTCTTGTTCTGATCCTGGTTGGCGTCCTCGTCAGTTTGACGATCATCGGCGCAATCGTCGGTGTGCCATTGGCTATCATCGGCTTGCTGCTTTTACTGCGCGGGATATTCTAAAAAAAGCGACGGTCTTTTATCAAATGACCGTCGCTTTTTTATTTAAGGAGTATCCACTTTGGGCTGTGTCACCTTTTTGGGAGGCAAAGGCAGGCCCCGGGCGCGAAAAGAAGCGAATGCTTTTCGAATGGCAGGGATTCGGAATGTCAGGAAGATCGCGAGGATCAACCCATAAATGAGTGGGCGGATGATGTCGCCTGAAAGGGAGAAGAGATCGCCCTTTTTGCTCCATGCATAATGTAGAACTGCAAGCGGGGCGATGAAGTAAACCAGTTGGTGCAGACGTTTCCAGTTTTTGCCGAGGCGTTTTTTCCAGATATCAAAGGATGTAAACGCAAGCGGCATGAGCATGAGGAAGGTGAGCATGCCGACAACGATGTATGGTTTTTGCAGAACCGTCTGGGCGATGAGACTCCAGGCAAGGCCGTAATCCAGATCGACAAAAATGATGACGTGGATGGTGGCATACATAAAGGCATATAAGCCGAGTGTGCGGCGGCGTTTGAGCGGCTCGCTCCATTTGAAGATGGTGTTGATGGGGGTACACATCAGTGAAAGCAAAAGCAAAGTGATGGCGTGCCGCCCGGTACGCTGCTCCAATTCCTGAATGGGGTTGATGGAGAATGTGCCTGTTATCAGCTCATAAAGAATCCACGCTGCAGCCGACCAGGCATACAAGTGAATGGCAATTTGAAGAGGGGTAAAACGCGAGAGAAATTTCATCGATTAATAATTCAAGCTCAAATCCATACCATCGTACAGGCTGGCAACTTGTTCACCATAGCCGTTGAATGGAAGTGTGCCTCTGCGGCTGATCTCGCCAATGCGGCGCTCGGTGGCTTGCGACCAGCGCGGATGATCCACACCGGGATTGACGTTGGCGTAGAAACCGTATTCGCTGGGAGCGACTGTGCTCCATAAAGTTTGCGGTTCTTCAGCAACCAATTCGATTTTGACAATGGATTTGATGGATTTAAAGCCATACTTCCACGGCACCACGAGACGGATGGGAGCGCCGTTTTGCGCAAGGATATCTTCCCCATAAATGCCGGTTGCAAGGAGGGTCAGGTCATTCATGGCTTCATCCAGACGCAGACCTTCCTGATAAGGCCAGGGATAGAACGGGCTGCCCTGTCCCTTCATTTCTTCAGGGCGATAGATGGTTTCAAAACGCACATACTTTGCTTTTGAAGTCGGCTCAACCATTTTGAGCAAGCTGGCAAGCGGGAAGCCATTCCACGGGATGACCATGCTCCAGGCTTCCACACAGCGCAGGCGATAAATACGCTCTTCCTGAGGGAACATGCTCAGCAGGTCTTCCACACCAAAAGTCTTTGGCTTGCTGACAAAACCGCTCACTTCCACAGTCCACGGTGCGGTGGTGAAACCTTCGGCAAGTCCAGCCACGGCTTCCTTGTTGGTGCTGAATTCATAGTAATTGTTGTAATTGGCGATTTCATCAAAGGAGTTGGCGGGGTCGCCGCGTTCATCGGTCTTGCCAGGTCCCGCATCCGCCGCAAGGGACTCGGGAGTCGCATCGGCAACGTTGGGAGCACAGGCGGCAAGCGCCATGCTGCCTGCAACAACTCCTGCAGCTTTGATAAAGTCACGTCGTGAAAGGTAGATTTCCTTCGGCGTGATCTCAGATGAACGAACGGGCACGGATTTAAAGGGATTACTCATGGATCTCTCCTCTTATTGATTTTATGGGTAGGTCTCTGCCAGGAGGCTTTGGATTGCAGTTTCAGTTTCATTGTATCTTCCTTCACCGATGTGTACGTAGCGAAGGTGTCCATTCTTGTCGATCAAATATAACGTGGGCCAGTAACGGTTTTTATAGGCACGCCAGGTGGCGCCATCATTATCCTGAGCAACAGGATATTCTATTTCATATTTCGAAACCGCGGCCTGAAGGTTTGTCAGGCCTTCTTCAAAGGAAAATTCAGGGTAGTGGTTGCCGATGATGACAAGTCCCTCAGGACTGTATTTGGCATGCCATTCCTTGAGAGAAGGCATCACATTCTGACAGTTATAGCAGCCAAATGTCCACATCTCAAGCGCCACTACTTTTCCGCGCAGGTCTGCAAGGCGCAGCGGAGCCGCCTGCGAGACATTCAGCCAGGTATCATTTGTCAGTTCGGGAGCAGGACCGAGGTCCGGCAGGGAAGCGTCAAAAGTCGGCATAACGGATGCGGAATTTTCAGGCATGGCAGTGCAGGCGGTCAAAAAGAATAACAATCCAAACAACCATTTTTTCATATTTCACCTTTACCGCTGGTCGCACATTTGCTAAAACCTGCTGGCAGAAATTACATGTAAAAGCGTAATTCTGGTTTTGCCAGTTATGCGGCACATGTGTACGATGAGGTGATTTTAGAAAAACTTTCTTACAAAAAGATTACGTGAGAGTGAGAGTTTTGTTAGGGAATATTAAATATAAACCGGCTTCCCCGCCCCGCTGTGCTTTCAACGTACAGCTCGCCGCCGTGTGCCTGCACGATCCCATGTGAAATGGCCAATCCAAGCCCTGCCCCGCCTGTGTTGCGGCTACGGGATTTTTCACCGCGATAAAAACTTTCAAAGATATGCGGAAGATCTTCACTGCGGATTCCTTCGCCTGTATCAGAAACGGTCACTTCCACACCCGCGCTTGTTCGCTGCGCATGGACTTTTACCTCCCCCTGGCTCGGCGTATGCCGAATCGCATTGCCAATGAGATTGTTAAGCACGCGCCCAATGCGTTGGGTATCCATAATGACGGGGTCAATCCCTGCTTCCACACTGCCTTCGAGTTTCACTCCCTGACGAGCCGCCAGTTCGGAAAAAGATTCAAGCGTATCAGAGATAAGGTCCGCAAGGGATGACTTTGCGCGATCCAACGGAATGCCGCCGGCATTCAGCTGCGCCATTTGAAAGAGGTCATCTATCAGGGCGGAAAGCGAACGCACATCACGCTGGGCAGTGTTCAAATATCGTTTGATCGTCTGCGGGTCTTCCACCAGGTCATCTTCAAGCGCTTCCAGAATAGCGCGGATGGAAGCGAGGGGAGTTTGCAGGTCATGTCCCACCCATGCAATTAAATCTGTGCGCAATTTCTCCAGCTCACGTTGTTTTGCATCAACAGCTTCAAGCTGCTCCGCCATCTGGTTGAAGGTATGTGCCAGCATGGAGACTTCGTCACGTCCCTGCACAGCGACGCGCGTTTTCAAATCTCCTTCAGCGAGTTTTTCAGCCGCATCCTTTAACTGATGAACGCGGTCTGTAATCGTGCTCGAAAGAAAATATCCCAGCACCATTGCCATGCCGCTTGCAAAGACAAGCAAAACAATCGCAAGCAGCAGGTCATGCTGGCTGGCAAACATCATCTGTGCGGAGAACCAAATGTTAAAAAAAGTTAGCAGGCTTGATAGAGCGTATCCGCCCAGCAAAGACCAACGCAACGTCGGCGAAAGAGACAGCCATCCAAAACGATACGCAATATACCCCGCAAGCGCAGAAACGAAAGCCGTGATCCCCAGAAACAACGCCATCAACCCCAACTCGTATAAGGGCGGCGCCATCATCATATTGAAGATGGCGAGCGAGATCAAAAAGATCAGCAGAATCCCAAAAACAAAACGGGCGACCAATGTAACTGGGGATCTCATGGTTCGAATTTATACCCAACGCCCCAGACTGTCAGCAAATGTTTCGGCGAAGACGGGTCGCTCTCGATCTTTTCGCGCAAACGACGCACATGCACTGTAACAGTTCCGGGGTCAATATATTCCGCACCGCCCCACACGCGCTCCAGCAATTGGTCGCGCGTAAAAACCTGTTTGGGATGACACGCCAGAAGATACAACATGTCGAACTCTTTCGCAGTCAATTCGATTTGCGACTCGCGCACCAGCACAAGACGACTGAGTGGATTGATCGTAATGGAATCATACGACAACACCCGTTCAGACTCCGCCCCAGCCTGATCCCGTCCAATACGCCTTAACACCGCCCGAACACGGCTTACCAATTCCTGCGGACTGAACGGCTTGACCACATAATCATCCGCGCCCATTTCAAGACCGGCAATGCGGTCAATCTCTTCGCGGCGGGCAGTCACCATAATAATCGGAACATCCGAACGGTCTCGCAGCCAGCGAGTTAAAGAAAGCCCGTCCACTTCAGGCAGCATCAAATCAAGAATCACAAAATCCGGTATTTGCTTTTCCAGGATATTCATCGCTTGTTTACCGTCCGAAGCAATTTGCACCTGGAACCCCGCACGTTTTAAGTAGAGGCTAACCACCTCTGCAAGGCTCGGCTCATCTTCCACCACAAGGATGCGTTTTTCACTCATAGGCGACATCATACTTGATTATTGATGCAAAGTTATTAATAAATTCTTACAGTTGCAAAGGGAAAATTTAATGATGCGCCATACAAATAATGGCTCTTCGAAACCATCGAAGAGCCATTGAAATCGGCGAAAATATTCTATTCTCTAAAAGAATCCAACGCAGACTGCAGGGTTTCGTAATTTGGAATGTTTTGCAAAAAACCTGTAACCCCAAGCACATGGTATACCTGCGGGGGGGCATTGCACAACTTCACTCGCGCAACTTTAAAATGCTCTTCTTCGGCAGTGAACAGTTTATACACCTTCTGTATGGCACGCATGCCGGCACTGGTAAGCGTATCCACTTCAGCAAGATCGATCAGGAGGAAACGCGCACCCGCAGTGTATGCATCCCGTGCCGCCGCAAGCAGCATCTCTTCACTTTGGGCATCCAGCCAACCGCGCAAATGCAGAACGGTAACAGGCACGCTTCCCAACATCTCTTCTTTCGTGATCTTTAAAGCAATGTCCATGGCTCCTCCAAGTTCAACGAATTATATGTCCGATTTACGAGAATGAGAACCTTTCGCTTCTTCCGTAGCTGACAGTTGATCCTGCCCGATACAACATCACCTCCCCCGCGCCATGGACTTGCCACCCGCCGTCCATATCACCCAGCATGCCAGTTTGCTCGTCTATGCCGATCAATATGGAATCAGGCAATGAGTGAGCAAGTTGTTTTGCCCAATTCCTTCCAAAGTTATTATGATGCGGCAGGACACATGCATTGGAAATCAAATTCAGTCCTCGCAATAACTTCTTCTCATACGGGTCATAATAATGTTCACACAGAACCATTGCGCCGGCACTGCTGCCTGCAATCACTGCGCCTGCTTGAAACGCATCCAATGCAGCCTGCCAGCATTTGCTGTTTGCAAGAGTTTCACCCAAATAGCGTGGAAAACCTCCCAGTAAATAGATCAGGCGCGAGGTCCGAATGGAGGCGGCAAGAGAAGAGTCATTCGCAGATTTCAAATCAATCACATCCGCAGTATAAACATTTTTGGCACCCAGGCTTTGAAACCAGCGCACGCCGTTATTTCCCGCACGTATATGATTATGATCCGCTGCTGCCGCGGTGGGGATGATGCAAACGGGTGAGTCGAAACCGCCAGCCAATTCCATGCCGCGCAAATCCGGCGCGGACATTTCCCCGCCGAACTCAGCGCCGCCTTCCAACAGCAGATATCCCATTTTATTTTGAAAACGAGTTAAGCGCGTCCTGCAGATCTGGATACATGGCAATGTTTTGCAGGAACCCGGCAATGCTCAACACATAGTGAACCCCGGGAGAGGGACGTGAAAACTTAAGATATGGCGACTTGAAGGTTTCATCCGGATGTTCAAGCTGCCAGGCTTGCATCGCTTCATTCGGCGTGAACATTTTGTAAATGGTATGCAGAGCGCGCAAGCCCGCGCTAGTCACCATATCGACACCCTGCAGGTCAATTAATAAAAAGCGTGCGCCAGCGTCCTGCGCTGTACGCACATGTTCAACCGCAAGGGTTTCGCTCTGCCCGTCGAGAGTACCTTCAAAATACAGAACAGTCACAGGTCCTTCGGTCTTCGTGATCTTTAACAGGCCAGTCATTTATGAACCTCCGTGAAAAAGATTGAACAACAAGTGGATGGGATTATACATTAAAGGGTTTCCATAAAAGGATCAAACAAAACATCCCTGCGCCGTATCGCTGCAGGGATGCCGATCTTGGTGATGAAGAAATTTATTCGCCCAATTTCGTCATGACGAAATCATCGAAAATGACAGTTGTCCCGTTTCTCTCGTCATCGCTGGCGGCAAAGAGCCCCACGGTCCCGCTTGTATAGGTGGTGTCAGAGACGCTATCAACCTTCTGTCCATTCACATACAGGGTCAGCAAACCATTGCCGCAATCCAACCCAAGGCGCATGGAAGAGGGGTTGGCAGATACCAGATCCGACGTGCCTTCTTTCAGATAAACATCATCCAAGGCGACCGAGGATTTGATAAAAGCATAATATCCGTCCGGCGAAACACCCACATAATAGAAGGCATTTGTGGTGCCCTGTTCGTTGCAGACGAATCCAAACATGGACTCGGGATCTGTGCTTTGATTCGTCACATTAACTTCCATGTGCGTATTTTCGTACACTTCCGTATCCGGCGTGGACCAGGTCACATAACGCGACTCAAATACGATCATCTTCAGACCGCCGTCCTGATATTCCACAGAACTGAAGGAATCGGTTCCAATTCCCCAGCCGCTGCTGCTGCTTGAAAAATCATCATTGGGCAATGGGTTGAGCAGCGCGCTGATATCCGGCGTGGCACACGCAAGAGTGGTCAACACAAGCATAAAAACGGAAAACAAAACCTTAATATTAAAATTTTTCATGACATTCTCCTTTGTTTGTGGGCAATATTTTAACATCCATCCCATCCACACAAAGGGTACTTAACTCCCAATCATTCCCCGCGCTCCACAGCGACGCGCATCTCAAATCCATCCGTGCTGACATCGATCCAGCCGCTGCGATCCGTCCGCAATAATGAATATCCATCCAGAGCATCGAGAACATCCTGCGAAGGCAAACCATCCGGGTCACCAGCTGCCACGCTCAATACAACCAATTGCGGATTCAAATTCTCAAAAATATCCGTCGGATTTGAAGGCGCATAGCCCGAATCCGCAAGCAGGAGCACATCCACTTTGCCGATCACGTTCCCAAACTCAAGCGACTCGAGAGTCCCTTCACTGAGGCCAACGGGAAGCAACGCACTGAAATTTCCATCCTGAATAAGAAGCACGCTTCCTCTCGGACCTGCAGCCTGTACCTCGATAAATGCGCCACCACCCAACTCGAGCCTTTGTCCTGCTTCCGCGCGGCTGACAGGGATGCCTTGCTCTGCAAAATATTTATCCAATAATTGCGCAGAGAACGAGGCTTGCACATTGCCGCTCCACAAAACATTTTCAGGCACATATCGCTCCACAATGCGCGGCAACGCGGAGAGCTGATCTTCTTCTGTGGAAGCAATGATGAGCCAGTCCAATGTACGGGAAAAGAAGGGAAGCCTGCGCCCCAACTCATCAGAAAGTTCGGAAGCACTCGCGCCGCCGTTGACAAGGATATTCCTGCCTTCGGGAGTTTGAATCAGCACTGCATTTGCCGAACCCACCTCAAGGAAAACGACATGAAAACGCCCGTCGCCCGATTTTGCGGAGGCCGTCCACACCAGCAGCATGCAGATGAAAGCCGCGGCAAGAGCCAGCGTCCATGCAGCGGCGCGCAGTGACCCTGCCGCAGATTTGAACCAATTTTGGATGGCTGGCCAGTTCAAAGTCACAGCAAGAAGCGTGATGTATATCGAGAAGATGAACCAGAGAGGCACATCTCCCAAAACGATCACGCCGTTGGGGACTTTATTAAAAAATTCCACAACGCGAATTGTGTAGCCTGCAAAGGGCCACGCAATCCATCCTAGGAGTTGACCCAATGGAAGAAAGATAAGGCTGATGAAAACAGCCAGCCCGCCAAGGATCATCACCGCTGGCTGCACAGGCAGGATGAATGGATTGGCGATGAATGAAATCAAAGAGATGCGGTTGAAGTAATACATCATGATCGGGATCGTCATGACTTGAGCGGCAAGGGTGAGAATGACATTTTCATTGAGAATTTTCACGATGACACTGTTATCCTGTTTGAAGACTTTTGAAAT
>JAEURE010000440.1 GCA_016789485.1 Anaerolineales bacterium
GGGGTACAAGAGTCTCTTTTGATTGGGGATGTCTTAGCGTTCTACACTCAAGATGCCGCCCACGGCATTCATGCGCAGGGTCCATACGCTGCCGAGTTGGAATTGTTGAAACTCATCCACAGATTTTGGTGAGTAGGTTTCCTGCCCGTTGGAGGTATCAAAATACACCATCAACTCGGTGGAGCTTGAACCCACACGCTGGTCGCTTGCGAGGGTTGGGTCGGAATACACTGGGAACAGATCAACACCATCCAGATCGTAGGTTTGTATCGTCGTCCATTCATCCACGGTGTAACTGCAATATTGTTCAGAGACCGTGCGACATTCTGTGATCACTTCGGCATACCCATTGCCCTGATCGACGGTTTTATCTTCGCATATCTCCTCGCTCTCCGTGCGGCAGGATACGTTATATGCATCTGATGGCGGGTTGCCGCGTTCGTTCGAATAATCCACTGCTCGCACTTCCTGCACCGGAACAGAGGTCTTCCAATACACATTCGAGACTGTCCCTTCTACAGAGCGCGAAGGCAGAACGAACATTACGAATAACGCGATACAACATACCAATAGGAAAGCGCCAACCCCACCAGCGATCAGCCAGTTGAACGGCTTTGCTTTGGGTTGAGCACCAG
>JAEURE010000441.1 GCA_016789485.1 Anaerolineales bacterium
AATTTGGCGTGGAGATTGCCCGCAAGTTCAAACTTAAAGAAAGTGAAATTACGCCCAAGTCGGTTTCGTTTTCTGGGCTGATTGCCAAACGTTCCAACAACTTATCCCTAAGTACGCGCAAGTTATCCACAGATTTAGGCGAATCTCTCCCTGAGTTTTCCACAGGTTTGAACGAGTTTTACACACAATACGCACAAGGTTATCCACAGAAAATCCGTAGTTATCAACAATAAATGCTTGTAAGTCACGTTAAAAACGTGGTTTTTCCACACTTATCCACAATTTTTCGTAAGTTATCCACAGAGTATTCCACAAGTCTTTCCACAGGAGCATCTACATGAAAAACCTCGTCAAACTCGAAGAATTCTTTTTATTGCTACTTTCACTCTTTCTTTTTTCTCAATATGATTTATCTTGGGGATGGTTTGCCCTTTTATTTTTGACTCCTGACCTGAGCATGATTGGCTATTTGATAAATCCCCGCCTCGGCGCCTGGATTTATAACTTGATTCACCATCGCGGCATGGGTGCTAGCCTCTACATTTTCGGCGTGCTTCTCTCCAATTCCATTTTGATATTTACTGGCATTTTATTATTCGCTCATTCATCCTTTGACCGAGTCTTCGGCTACGG
>JAEURE010000442.1 GCA_016789485.1 Anaerolineales bacterium
CCGCCTTTAACTTTTCGCAATACATCCGATATCCATTGGTGTTCGTAGATCTCTGTCAACGAATCAAGCAACCAGGCTTCTTCAAAACGAGCGGCTTTATACGTGAACTTAAATTCTTTTGCAATTTCCTGAGCGCGGATGAAAAGCTTCGCCTCAACTTCCTTCCGTTTGGACTCGCGTTTTATCGATGTTCGTTTTCTGGAAGAGTCCGGAGAGTCGCCCATGTCGTCCAGTTCATCAAAATAATCATTTAACTGATTCTTACTCATTGTTGTTCAACCTTATTTAACAAAAAACCACAGGAAACGACATCCTGCGGCTCAAAAGAAGAGAAGTAAATAAAAACCGCAGGCGGAGCACGCCTGCGGTTGAAAGTCTGAGATAGACGAAACTACATCAACTCACATGGAGGCGCGCTGAACAATTGAACTGTGGATACTGATATGACTTGCATGTTTTTGAGCCTCCTTTCGTGGAATAAGATAGTGAAGAAATTTTATGACAACTGCAAGGGCACGTCAAGAGCCAGTTTTGGAATAAAAGGCGCCCACCCAAACACCGAAAAGGACAAGGAAACCTCCAAGGATGAAAGGCAAGGTCACC
>JAEURE010000443.1 GCA_016789485.1 Anaerolineales bacterium
GATGGCTCTGGCGAAGTGAAAGAATTCATTGGCGGATACGAAGACTGGCAAAAACAATTGGATGTAAGTCCCGCCTCAAAGCCGACGCAGAAATCTGTTTCAACAACCCAGACAGAATCCAAGCCTGAAGTTAAGTCTCGCAAACTGAGCTACAACGAGAAGCGCGAGCTCGAAGAACTGCCAAAACGCATCGAAGCTCTGGAAACTGAACAGCGCGAACTGAATCTAAAAATGGAAGCGCCCTCCTTTTATCAACAGGAAGGCGCGATCATCACACAAGCCGTCGAGCGGCTGGAACAGATTCACAAAGAACTTGCGCAGGCATACGAACGCTGGGGCGAGTTGGACGTTTAGTTTTATCCGCTCATCAAACTCAAATAGACGGTGTTACTGCGGCTGCTATAGCCCGCCCAGATCAGCTTTTCATTGACCTTATATTCTTTCAGCATCACCGAGCGATCATTTTCGACGATGCTGGATTTTCCCTTGGGCAGGTTAACGACCGTAACGTGTTCGTCGCTGGCATTGCCGGTAAGGGCGAAGTTTTCCACAACTCGTTGCATGATGGTCTTCTCTTCAGATTGCATGATATTTTCCTTAT
>JAEURE010000444.1 GCA_016789485.1 Anaerolineales bacterium
GGCTACCCGCCCGAATGTTATCAATCGTTATTCAAATATTTACAAAACGATTTCCATGTGATCGGAATGAAACTCCGCCCGTTATGGGATGGAGCGGAAAAAGAAGGACTGCAAGACTGGCACCCTTACTCAGATGACTTGCTGCGCTTCCTCTCCGACCATCAAATTGATCCCGTTATCGGAGTAGGTCATTCCATCGGAGGCATTGTCACCCTGCGTGCGGCGATACGTGACCCGAAGAAATTCCGGGCGCTTGTTTTGCTCGACCCTGTACTCTTCGTGCCGCACACAATGAAAGCATGGAACTTCGTCCGCTCAATTGGAGTTGGTGAAAAAGTCCATCCGCTCATTCAAACTGCAAAAAGACGCAGACGTGAATTTAAGAACCTTGAAACCTTATTCCACAGTTATCGCACCAAACCCGTCTTTCGGTATATGAGTGACGAAAGCTTGAAACAGTATATTGAAGGGATCACCAAGGTCAAAAAACAAGGCGGCTACGAACTTGTTTATACGCCTGAATGGGAAGCTCACATCTACATGACTGGGATGCAAGATTCCGACCTTTGGCGTGGTATTGCAAGTTTTGATGTGCC
>JAEURE010000445.1 GCA_016789485.1 Anaerolineales bacterium
ATTGCGGATAAATAAATGCCTGAACACTTCGACAAGCTCAGTGCGGCGCCCAAACGCCCTCTCAAAGCATTTCTCTTCGACAAGCTCAGGGCAAGTCTCTGCCACGCACATAGCGACCAAACCCGCGTGCGGGATTTATACAACCGCCTGACCAAAATAAATTTACCCGAGTATAATTTGCTTATTAGTGAAAGCAGGTAATTTATGACTACATTAACTATTAACTTATCTGATGAGCGCATAAAAAAACTTCAAGAACTGGCTGAGCGGTTTCATGTTGCGCCAGAAGACTTAGTACGTGTGAGCCTTGAAGACTTGTTAACCCGCCCGATGGATGATTTCCAAAAAATTGTAGAGTACATTTTAAATAAAAACGCGGATTTGTATAAAAAGTTATCTTAAAGTCGTAGTAATTTCAACATGCGGCTTTTCTTTATTGGGAAAATCAAAAAACCTTCGTGTACCTTTGTGACCCTTAGTGGTGAAAAAATAAATGCCCGAACCCAAACGCCCTCTCAAAGTATTTCTCTGCCACGCTTCTGCTGATAAGCCGAAAGTGCGGGAACTTTATCGCTACTTGCGTAGGCGGGGGA
>JAEURE010000446.1 GCA_016789485.1 Anaerolineales bacterium
GTTCCGCGACGACAGTACAGGGATCGGACATCACGATCAGCGTGCGGGACGGGAACGTGTTCCTGAACGACACCATTCAAGTGATCATGACGGACATTGAAGCCTCCAACGGTGTGATCCATGTGATCGACGGTGTGCTGCTGCCGCCGACTGAAGCCGAAGCTGCTCCGGCTGAGGAGATGGCTGCTGAAACCGTTCATATCCGCGTGGCGCATTTCTCGCCGGATACCCCTGCCGTTGATGTGTATGTGAACGGTGAGTTGAGCGGGGTTGCCGGACTGGAATTCCCGACGGTTACCGACTGGATTGAACTGCCCGCTGGCAGCTACAACCTCGCGGTTGCGCCGGCTGGCACTTCGTTGGATGACGCGGCAATCGGGCCGGCGGATTTTGATCTGCCAGCCGGCGCGTGGATCACGGTGGCGGCGGTGGGTTCACTGGCGGATGGTACGCTGAAGCCGGCAGTGCTGGTGGAAGACTTCAGCCCGACTGAAGGCAATGCCCGTGTGAGCGTGTTCCATGGGATTGAGGATGCTCCGGCAGTGGATGTGCGGGCGAACGGCAGCCGTGTGATTACGTCGCTGGCCTTCC
>JAEURE010000447.1 GCA_016789485.1 Anaerolineales bacterium
GTGCTGGCCATCGGTCCCGAAATAGTTTCAATGCCTCAATCGGCGGGAACGGGATTCAGACCAGCACGATTGGAGAAGGTCGCATGAACATCGTTCAAGTTTCAATGCCTCAATCGGCGGGAACGGGATTCAGACTGGTCCGGGAATGCCTTGCTCGCCTTGCAGCCCACGGGTTTCAATGCCTCAATCGGCGGGAACGGGATTCAGACTCGGAAGATAGGTCAGCCTTAGAAAGTTCATCTGCGGTTTCAATGCCTCAATCGGCGGGAACGGGATTCAGACTTGTTCGTGACCACGCGGGTCTTGAGCGAGGCCAGAGTTTCAATGCCTCAATCGGCGGGAACGGGATTCAGACCTGCGGCGCATTGCATCCAGACTGCCAGAAAATAGTCCGTTTCAATGCCTCAATCGGCGGGAACGGGATTCAGACAACCCGGATACTTGCCGATTGTTGAGGCGGAATTCTAGTTTCAATGCCTCAATCGGCGGGAACGGGATTCAGACACGATTTACGCGCTCTAAAAACGACATTGTATGGTCGAGTTTCAATGCCTCAATCGGCGGGAACGGGATTCAGACTCAAGAC
>JAEURE010000448.1 GCA_016789485.1 Anaerolineales bacterium
ATGATCCGCACACAATGGATCACCGCCTGCATGAGCTTCAACGAAGTAAATGCCGAGCAAGCACTCAACAAAGCCTTCTCCATGTTCTCCGTGGAATCAGTCTGCATGGATGTTCTGCAAAAAGGCATGTCGGAGATCGGCAGTCTTTGGTATGAAAATCGCGCGACCGTCCAGCAAGAGCATTTTGCATCGGGCTTAGCAATGCGCCGGCTCGACGCATTGCTAAGCGCATCACCCGCCCCCACCCGTCCACAAACGGTTTTGGTGGGCTGCCCGCCCGGAGAGTGGCACACGTTCACGCCCCTGATGCTTTCGCTCCTTTTGCGCCGCCGCGGACTGAACGTGATCTACCTTGGCGCCAACGTCCCCGCTGAACGCTTTGAAGAAACCGTCTCAAAAGTAAAAGCAAATTTGGTGCTTCTGGTTGCCCAGTCGCTGATTAGCGCTGCCGCTTTGCAAACAACCGCTTTCTCCCTTTCGGGCTTGAACATTCCCATCGGCTACGGCGGACGCATCTTTACCCTACGGCCCACTCTCACGAACTACATCCCGGGCTATTATCTCGGCAACGCTGTGGAT
>JAEURE010000449.1 GCA_016789485.1 Anaerolineales bacterium
GCGGCCTTCCCGGTGCGCGGCCTGGGCCGCAACCCCCTGAACTACACCCTGCCGCCCATGCAGGGCTTCGACGTGTTGACGTTCCTGGGCTCGGATGCCGGCGCCACGCTGGTGGTGACCATCGCGCTGGTGGCGCTCTCGGTGGCCATCGGCATGCTCTGGAACAGCCGCGTCTTCCTGATCTGTGCCGCCATCTTCTACGGTGTCTATATCCCGCTGTTCACGACCTTCTTTACCAACGGCGGCGGGCTGGCCACGGGCCTGATCGGCTCACTGGGCTACTGGGTGGAACAGCACGGCGTCCGGCGCGGCAGCCAGCCCTGGTATTACTACCTGGTCATCAACCTGCCGTTGTACGAATTCCTGCCGGCGCTGGGCACGCTCTTCGCCGCCGGCCTGGGCCTGCGCCGGCTGCTGGCGCGCCCGGCCGAGCCGCCGGCCGAGGCGGCGGATCCGGCCACGCCGCGGCGCTTCCCGGCCATCGCCTTTATCGGCTACTGGTCGGTGATGGCCCTGGCCGCTTTCAGCGTGGCCGGCGAGAAGATGCCCTGGCTCACCACCCACATCGTCCTGCCCAT
>JAEURE010000044.1 GCA_016789485.1 Anaerolineales bacterium
ATGCAAACCTGCGGACAATGCCACGATACGAAATTCATCGAATCCCACGCATTTCACGCTGACCTTGGCTTGTCCGACTTCGCCGCTTCAACAGAAACATGGGATGCCTCCACAGGCACTTTCGGCCAGTGGAATCCCCTCACCTACCGCTTCCTCTCTCAGAGCGGAGATGAACGCCTTGATCTCTCCACCGCTGAATGGTTGATGCTTAACGGCGAACGCATCGTCGGCGGCGGACCTGCCACCACATCCCGCGATGGCACTTTGCTGACAGACTTAAAGACAAGCAAAGAAAATCCAGAAACTTCCATCCTTGATGAAAACGGAAGCGCCACCACTTGGGACTGGGATAAATCTGGCACTATGGAAATGAACTGCTTCCTCTGCCACCTTGAAGCTCCCGATACCGCCGCCCGTGCCGAAGCCATCCAATCTGGGGAGTTTGGCAATGCCAACACCGCCACCCTGCTTGGCTTGGATATCGTCAATGACGGGAACGAAGGCTGGGTCTGGAATACAGCCGCCTTCACCGAAACAGGCGAACTCAAGAGTGAAATGATCGGCATTCAAGATCCTACCAACGCCAACTGCGCGACCTGCCATGGAGAAGTTCATCCCGAAACAGAAGAGCCGCTCACCCTCAACGCCTGCGACTTGGACTATCCACAAAGCGCCACAACCGGACAGGTTGTCAGCGGACAGCGCATTAATCAGTCAGGTGTAAACCTCTCAGGTAAAAATGACATCTCTCGCTCATGGGATATCCACGCAGAACGTCAGCTGCAATGTACAGATTGTCATTTCGCGCTGAACAACCCTGCTCACGTCAGCGAGGCGCAAAGCAACAACCCCGACCATCTGATTTACGATCCCCGTTCGCTGGAGATCGGGGAATACCTTGAAAGACCCGACCATAACTTCGCCCGCGGGCAAAGCGCACAATTCAATGTCGCGCCCGAATACAAGGGGACCATGCGCCGTTGTGAGAACTGCCACGACGCCAGCAAAGGACACGCCGACTGGCTGCCCTATATCGAAACTCACATGGATGCCGTCGCCTGCGAAACCTGTCACATCCCGCAGATGTATGCACCTGCCATCCAATCCTATGACTGGACGGTCATCACTACGGACGGAACCGCTGTGGAAACCTGCCGCGGCGTGGAAGGCGACCCAAGTGCAGTGACCTCCCTCGTCACTGGCTACGAACCGGTCCTGCTTAACCGCACCAACATTGACGGCGACTCATTGCTTGCACCGTATAACTTGATCACGTCTTTCTACTGGGTATACGATGATGTTAATGACAACAAACGCCCCGTACGTTTGATGGACCTTGAAGCGGCATTCCTCGAGAACGGAAAGTACGCAAATGACATCGTTACCGCATTTGACACGAACAGCGACGGCAAACTGAGCGCGGATGAATTGGTAATCGACTCTTCCGCCAAGGAAGGAGTCGTAAAGGCGAAACTCGAGGCATTAGGGCTGGATAATCCACGCATCGAGGGCATGGTTCAGCCGTACAGCATCAATCACAACGTTGCCCGTGGTGAAAATGCCGTCAACGACTGCAAAGTCTGCCACAACGCCGACTCGCGTATTACTCAATCCATCAAACTCGCGGATAATGCACCTGTCATGCCCGTCTTCGACGTGGATAACAATGTGCAGGGCAGCGGTGAGCTTGTCACTGGCGAAGATGGAGCGTTGTACTATCAACCCGCGCCCGCCAAGGATGGCATGTATGTTTTCGGTTCCAGCCGTGTAAGTTGGATCGACTGGCTCGGCGCACTTGCCTTCGCGGGTTCGCTTTTAGGTGTGATCGGCCATGGGACGTTGAGATTCTTATCGTCGAAGAAACAGGCTCGCGGCGCGGTCCGAACCGAACGCATTTACATGTATGATGCCTATCGCCGTTTCTGGCACTGGCTGCAAACAACATCCATCGTCATTCTGTTATTCACGGGTCTCATCATTCACAGGCCCGATATATTCGGCGCGTTCTCCTTCCGCGGCGTAGTGACTTTACACAATGTCATCGCCGCCATATTGGTGCTCAATGCGCTGCTCTCCGTCTTTTATCATGTTGCTACCGAACGCATGCAGGAATACATCCCACGCCCGTATGGCTTCTTTGACGACGCGATGGTTCAGGCGAAATACTACATTTCAGGAATTTTCAAAGGTGAAGGACATCCCTTTGAGAAGCGGCCCAACAATCGTATGAACCCCATTCAGAAGATCACCTACTTTGGAATTCTGAACGTGCTGCTTCCTTTACAGATGATCACCGGCGCGTTGATGTGGGGCGTGCAGAAGTGGCCTGCCTTTGCTAACGCACTCGGCGGACTTCCCTTGCTTGCACCTTTCCATTCGTTGGTCGCATGGCTGTTTGGAACCTTCATCATCGTACATGTGTATATGACCACCACCGGCGCAACCCCGCTCGAAGCGACTCGCGCCATGATCACCGGCTATGAAGAAGTGGAAGTACATAACGGCAAGGATGAAGAAGGATCGTAAGTTGAACCTCAAACATCTTCACCTTTGTTTTCATAGCGCCCTTCGTATTTAGAAAAGGAATGAATCATGACCACTCAAACTAGAAAATCGATCTTCAAGCGGCCCGAAAAAGCATATGTGCATCCGTATTTTGGCGGGCTGGTACTGGGAATCGTCCTGTTCCTTGCCTTCTTTCTCACAGGCAATGGACTCGGCTCTTCAGGTGCGACCAGCCGCATTGACGCGCTGATCGTGGATAGCATCTCACCTTCCCACGTGGACAATAATCCATACTTGTTGAAGATGGCAGGCGGCGACAAAAATCCGCTGGATGATTGGATCGTACCCGTCTTCTTTGGGGCACTGCTCGGCGGGTTTGCATCAGGCTTCATGAATGGACGCCTCAAATTCATGACCACAAAAGGTCCGCACATCTCAGACCGTACCCGCTGGCTGATGGCTTTCCTTGGCGGCGTCATCTTCCTGTACGGTGCGCGCATGGCGCGCGGCTGCACTTCAGGACAGGCGCTCTCCGGCGGAGCCACTCTCTCCGCGGGTTCATGGGTGGTCATGTTCGCCATCTTTGGCGGCGCGTACGGACTGGCATATTTCGTCCGCAAGTTGTGGAATTAGGAGAACTAAAAATGAACTTCCCTCTCCCCTCTCTTATTGCAGTAAGCGCAGCCAACCCGTGGACTTATGTGCTCTTCGGAACAATCGGCTTCGCATTTGGCTACGTTTTGGAAATGTCTGGCTTTGGCGACTCACGAAAACTAGCCGCCCAGTTTTACTTTACTGAACTGACCGTGCTCAAGGTAATGTTTACCGCCATTGTCACCGCAATGGTATTGACCTTCGGCGCAGTCGGGCTTGGCGTGTTGGATTTCAGCCAGGTATGGGTCAATCCGACCTACCTTTGGTCTGGCTTGGTTGGCGGGTTGATCATGGGTGTGGGTTTTATCATCGGCGGCTTCTGCCCCACCACATCCCTCGCCTCTGCTTCCACAGGCAAAATTGACGGCATGCTCTTTATGCTTGGCGGATTTGTTGGCGCGTTTCTCTTCGGTGAAAGCGAGCCGCTCTTTACCAATTGGTATAACAACGCAGGCTACTACGGACGTGTCACTCTCGACCAGGTCTTCGGTATACCCATCGGCGCGGTAGTGCTGCTTGTTGTCCTCATGGCACTCTTTATGTTCTGGGGTGCGGAACAGCTCGAACGCATCTTTGGTAAAAAAGACCTGAGTAAGGAACCCAGGCGTCGGGTGGCGGGAGCCGTGGCTCTCTTCGCTGGAGCCGTGGCAGTGCTTGCAATCGGCAATCCGTCTCTTGAAGACCGCTATAACAAGGTCACCTTCACCCGCACTGAAACCATCCCGCAATTAAATACAGACCCCATTGTCAACACCTATGTGTATACAGCCGATCAAATGCTTGAAAAACGGCTGGTATTCACCTCCCCTGCCGAAGCCTTTAAGGCAAAGTATAACCAGGCCATGAATCCCGTTTATTTGGATGTGCGTTCCGAGGCAGATTACAACCTGTATCACATTGAAGATGCGGTCAATGTTCCGCTGGATCGTCTGGCGGAAGTCATCCCTGTGCTGCTCAGCGAACCGCCCGCCAATACAGTTTTCATCCTGATGAGTAACGATGAAACCGCCGCAGTGAACGCGTGGAAGATCCTGGTTGGATCGAGCGTACAGAACGTCTACATCCTGGAAGGCGGCGTGAACAACTGGATCGCTTTCTTCGGAGAAAATGAAGAAGCGCTTCGTCCCGCCCCGAATGCTGGCGACGACCAATTGGGCTACATCTTCCCCGCCGCATTGGGCAGCCGCTACGAGTCATGTTCCCCCGACCCCATCGAATATGAAAAGCTGGAATTCGAACAGAAGATCATTCTACAGCTCAAACGTGACAAATCTGGCGGCGGATGCGGATAGCATAGCAAGCAGGTAGTAGAAAACAATAGAAAAACAACAGGCTCCCGAAGCTAACTTCGGGAGCCTGTTGTTTTGGATGAAATTGTTGTCGGGTATACTTAAGGCGCAGTTCAGCAAGAATACATAAGAATTCGAGAGGAACCATGAAATATCGTTTATTAATCTTAACCATTTTAGTGACAGTGCTGGCGGCTTGTGCCCCTGCATCCACACCGACTGAACCCACTGTGGACGTGATCGGCACAAGAGCCATGGAACTGGCAGTCCTGATGCAGACCCAGACGGCAATGGCTTATTCCCCCACACCGCCGCCGACTTTTACGCCCGAGCCGACCGCCACAGCGACCATTGAACCAACCCCTGTAGTCATTGAAGAACCAATGATCGTAAACGGACCTGCCACTTGTTATGTAAAGCAAAACCCGGGGCCAGGTGCTCCTTTTACCAGCAACATATCAGATGGAAAGATCGTGGAATTGCTTGCCGTAGGCTCAACGCCAGGCTGGTACAAGATCATGGATCCATATTTCAATTCTCCCTGCTGGGTGACGGAAAACAACATTTCCATTGACGAGAATATGGATCTCTCGGTTTACCCAGTGGAATAAAGGTCATCAGAAATGCAAACGTCTCGCGAAGTTAACTTCGCGAGACG
The DNA here is from genome assembly GCA_016789485.1 of Anaerolineales bacterium. GTDB lineage: Bacteria > Chloroflexota > Anaerolineae > Anaerolineales > Villigracilaceae > Villigracilis. Next base: position 5,107 of record JAEURE010000044.1, read on the forward strand.
TTTTTGTTTATGCAAGGATTACCTATTGCCCAGTGACTTGACGTTACCCGCGCCGCTGATCGATTCGTCTACGGCAGGGTCGCCATAATAACTAACGTCACCTGCGCCGCTGATGCTGGCATCAAGGCTCTTATCCACCCAGATGGTGGCACTGCCCGCTCCCGTAATGCGGACTTCAGCAGTCTGGCTATGCAGATCGCCGCCGTTGAAGCTGCCAAAGCCGCTGATGCGCACGCCTACAGACTCAGCAGTACCGTCGGCAGTGATGTCCCCTGCGCCGCTCAAGACCACATCGAAGCTGGTCGCTTCAAGGTTGACAAGAGAAATCTCCCCGGCACCGCTGACAATTAGTTCAAGTGAATCAGTTTTCAGGTCAGTGACAAGAAGCGAGCCTGCGCTCGGCATCACGAGCTTGCTGACATCCTTAAGGGTGATGACGATTTGGACCGTCTCCGATGGTTTAACTCGGTCTTTCCAATTATCTTCGTTGTTGCGGATCTCCAGCACGCCGTCGGTGATTTCAGTGGAGATTTGTTTGAGCAGGTTATCGTCTGCGCTGATCACAATGGAATTGGCTGTGCCTTGCTTGACAGTGACATCGGCGGGATATTCAAGGGAGAGAGTTTCAAAATCTGCCAGTTTGCGGGTTTCAGATTTGATGACGCCAGAGCCCTTGATCGAACCGCCAAAGTCATTGCCAACATCAAAGTTCCAATCAACGGAGCCTGAGCCATCCCAGCCCAATTGTGGAGCAAAGAGGATGGCAAGCACAGCGCCGATGATTAGCATCAGGGACATGACAAGGCTGCCATAGCGCCACATGGAGCCAAGGATCAGGCTGAGCCCCCAGCCGATGAGCAGAAAGGGCCAGAGATGCGTAAGCGCCCAAAGGTTCTCAGAAGGGATGATGCCCATGCCGTTGAGCAGCCAGATGCTGCCTGTGGCAATCAGAACAAGCGGAAAGAAGTAGGATCGTTCATGTTTCATAATGCAGTTCTCCTATGTAATGTTTCATGCTGAGCAAAGGTGTCACTCGGTTTCTTTGTTTCGGAAGCGGTTAAAGATGAGATAAAGACCGAGCAGGATGAGCAAGGCGGGGAAGATGAACTGGCGCATTCCAAAGCGCTCGCCTGCGGAAAAGATCATCTCGAAGAAGCCGCCGAAGATGATGAACATGATCGCGCCGACCTTCATGACGCCCTTTCCCGAGTTACGCTGACCTTCATCATCGCCATAGAGACCCATGATGAAGATGCCAAGCCCAACGGAGAAGAGGATGACGGTCCAGGCATAGGACCAACTCTCCCAGTGACCGCTGATGTTCTGGTAAAACAGAATCAGCCCGATGGTCGAGATGATCGTGGCAGGGACTGCCAATCCTGAAACGGACTTGCCGCCCGCGAACATGCCGATGAAGAACAGAGCGCCAAAGCCCATGACGAAGAAGGGCCAGATGAAGCTCCAGAAGTTGAGGCTGCTGAAAAGCTGCGAAAGCAGGGAAAGGACGCCGATGGCGATCAGGACGACTCCGCCGATGAGAGCGCCTGTATTACGGGGTTGGGACATGGGGTTTACTCCTCGTGTGCGGTGGTTTCGATACGCCCTATGAAAGACAGACAGGGTTGTTCAACCACCAAAAGGTGATAATGAGTTCTATGAATACTATACGTCAAATGTGGAGATTGGTTGATTAATCTTCCCATCCTAAAGGAGGGTTTTGGGGAGGAAAAAATAAACAATCCAGGCTGTATACCTGGATTGTTCTTCTGAAGCGGAGGTCGCTGCGAATTAAGGGAAGTAGGGATTGCCGTTGGAATTGGAGTTCGGGTCAACGGTGGGCGGCTCGGTGGCGGCTGGCGGCTGAGTGGCTGGGTCCGATTCCTTGCTGGGCTCCGTCTTTACACAGGTTGCACCGTCGAAGCTGAAGTTATTAACCTCATTACCATCCACAGTGACGATGATCTTGGCAGGGAACTTGGTGCCCGCAGGCAGGGAGCAGGAGTACAGGCTCGGATTGTTGGCTGGAATGGAGCATTTGACCTGCGTCCCATTGATCGAGAGCGCGACGTCTTTGCCATTGATATCCAGCACGGGTTGGAAAAGAGTGAAATTAATGAAGCCTTCGGTGGTGTAACAGGCAGTCACATCGCCGGAGAGCAAAGGCTGGCGGATAAGCAGGTTCGGGGGCTGGACGATAATCGGCTGTTCCTGCGCACCTTCGGGAGCAGGCGTGAGAGTATCAGTGGGCGCAGCAGTGGCAGTCGGCGAAGGTTCTGCTTTCACCATCGCTTCGGCTGAACAGTATTGGGAAAGGAAAGCCGTTTTTTCATCCACAGGTATGGAGAATGGCGGCTGTGAATAGAGATCAAACTTTACCTGGCTATTATCCGGGCAGGTGAGAGTACATGCCCAAACCGAACGAGAGGCAGGCATTCCGCCCCCTTCAGCAGTATCAGCGTATTCCGTATAGAATTTACAGCTCCCAACTCTTGAGCCGTCGGCGAACATGATAGGGCTGGCATTGCTGCCAAAAATATCTGGCGAGCAGCGGCAGACGGTGACGAGGATGGCGGTAAATACAAAGAACAGGGCGCGGCGCCTTCGGAACAGTCGTGGCATGGATGCTCTCCTATAAAGTGGTCTGGTGCGCGTGGTACTGTTTTATATGGAAATTAGTTGTTGTTTCAACCCGAAAAGGGTTGAAAAGATGTGTTTGATGACCGGATCGAGAGCCACGGGAGTATAAAGAAAAACTCGTAGTGACTTTCAATTAAGACAAATCACATCAGGTTTAGTTGTTACAAATGGCACTTGTATTGACATTTGACGGCAAGTACGCTGTGGTTGACAGCCCGAGACTGTGAAGCGGCGGGTGCTTTTCCCGCAGATGGAGGTTAGGATGCGATCTCTACGCAAAGTGGTTGTAACAGAAGCGATCATCCATATTCTGGAAGAGAATGCGGGGAAAAAGATCATTTCGGAACGCACCGTTCCGCTAAAGAACAATGAAAATCTTTCCGTATACTTCGAAAAGCTAATTCAAGAAGCCAGTGAAGAGGGCGCGGCGCGGGCAGCCACCTTCACCATTTCCGATGCCGACCCCAACGAGATGTTCGAATTATGCATGAAGATGTTTAGGAATCCGAAGGCGTTTATCCCCGGCTCCAAGGTGCTCGGCGAAAAATTCTATCAGATCATGGAGTCAAACGAGAACATTGGGGATGGAGACCTGGTGGTATGCCGCTTCGGCGCGGATTCCGAATCAGGCAGGGACTTTCTCGCCATTATGAAACTGCTTCCCGTTGGGGCATACAGGAACGTACAGAAAGGGAAAGCGGGTTCGGGGCAGATGTATGTTGACCTTGAGGTGGATCCCTTTATCTTCCCCAAGGATATCAACGTGCTGCAGAAGGTTGCTCTTATCAGCAAGCCGCCCACCAAAGACAGGGCTCCCGATGTGCTGCTGCTGGATAAGCAAGACAAGCGCGGAGCCGTTGCCAAGTTCTTCAAGACCTTTTTGGATGTAGAGTTCGTGCGCGACAACGCCGAGTTGACCCTGAACCTGTACAACTGCCTGATCCACAGCCTGAACGATATGCGCGAGACCCTGACCCCCGAACTGGACAAGTATCTTGGGGATAGGATCTATCAGATATTCACCGATCAGGGCACTGCCGTATTGACCAAAAAGGGCTTTCTGGATCTGTATGAATGGGCGGAAGGGTTGGATGCGCCGCCCACGGTCAGGAGCTGGTTCGCGAAGGATCTAAAACTCGAATTCCTAAATACAAAAAAGATATTTCTCGATCTTAAGTTGGTGGAAAGATACACCAAACAGCGCGCCTTCAATGGGCAGGTGGGTTCCAGATTTCACGTGGAGACAGGCAGCTATAACGATCTTGTCCAAAGTGTGCGCTATGTGGCGAACCAGCCCGGCGTGCCGCCGTACTTCGAAGTGCTTATCCACACCTCCACCTGGCGCGAAGATACGAAGAGGTAGCCATGTTCGAGGATGTCGTCCCTGCGCTGAAGGAATTTTTCGCAGTGATCGGGTTGGACCCGCAGCGCCTGCCTGATTACGAGGGATTTCACAAGCTAAGCGTTCAAATATATAGATTGCCAGCTGCACAGGCAGCTAAATTCGACCTGCGCCATTTCACAAGGATCGCACAGGTCTTCACAGGTTGTTTTACCTGTCAGTTCATCCTGCATCAAGATGACCTGGAACCTCCCGAAGAGAATCCTGTCATACTATCCATCCCCCCTGTCCCGAGTCAGGCAGACCTTGACAGGTTCCATGAGCGCATCGAAGAAGTTAATTCGGTTGAGTTTTCTTTTCAGCTCGACAAAAGGAAATTACTGGAAAGGCAGGGCATTTCCGCGCCTAATACAAACTTTTTTCTGTACTTGTTCCCCGTCGCGCTCACCCGCTTCCTGAGCGGCGCAACCCTGACTGGCGAACCCTGCAGCGCCTACGACAGTTTGAAAATGTTCGAAGAGAATCTCTGGCATGGGATGCCCAATGAAGTGGACGAGAAAGCGGTCATCCTTGTGCTCGGTCATGACATCCAGCTCAATGGTGATCACTTCGCGCTGCTCGGCGGGACCTACCTCATACACTGGCAGGCAGCCGCGGCCACAGACGGTGTGCCCGCGGCGCAATCAAACTCGATCTACGAGATCTGCCGCGCGAATATCTTTTGGGACAACCGCTGGGTTACCCGCCTGACCCCGCCCAAATTAAAAATCAACGATGGTGTTTGGAAACAGGATGACCCGATGGTCTCTGCGCTTCAGATCCAACTCTTCAACCTGATCGTGCTCTTTACCGCCAGCCGCGTTGCTGGCAGCGGCGAGGATTGGATCGCCACCTATGCCAGTTCCCTCGGCATTGGGGATGTGACACTGTACGCCCCCGCCCGCCTGCCGCTGGAGCCGCGCCTGTCTGCCGATGTCAATTCGTTTTATGAAATATTTAGCTGGGCATATTTTTCACAGTGGACACGCGACCATATCGCATTCGTGCAGGGCACGCTGGCAGAGGAATTGACGCACAACCCGCTTGAAGATGCCCGCAAGGTGCTGCTTGAGCGTGCGAAGATGCTCAAAGCCAGCCTGGATGTTCGCTGGGACAATTTTATTCGCGAGAAATTACAAGCCTACTCAAAGGAGGAACAAGCCCTGGAAAGCGCGGTGGTGGAGATCATCGACGCATTTGGCGAGCGGGTGACCGCCATGGGAAAATCCGTTTCGGATGCAATGCTGACCGCCGTAGCCGCGCTGTTGGGTTCTTTTGTGGCGGCAGGCTTTGGCAGCGAACGGTTCAACCCCTTCATCTTTCGCGTCGGCATGCTGGTGTATTCAGGGTATGTGCTCATCTTTCCTTTCTTGTACAACATGATCGCGCAGTGGCGTCAATACAATATGCTAAAGGGCGGCATCCTCGGGCGCATGGAACGGCTCAGGCAGAAACTATCCATGGAGCGAATGAATGAGATCGCGGGCAGGTGGTTCGAACAGAGCGACCGTAATTTTCAGCTTTGGTTCTGGCTGACGACCGCCATCTATATTTTTGTGATCCTGCTCGGCTTCGCCGCGGCATTTATAGTCCCGAAGCTGATCGGCGGATAAATAAATCGCTTTCAAAAACAAAACAGCCATGCGCAGGTACATGGCTGTTTTGTTTTTGAAGCACGGAGCCGAGCCTATCTTCACTGAGATCGAGTCGTTTCTTCACAAGAATTGAATCGATTCTTCACTAGAGTCGACTCTATTCTTCACTAGAATCGAATCGGTTCTTCACAGGAAACTGCTTTGCCTACCTGAAACAAAGATGCAAGGTGCAAGGGTTGACGATTACACGAAGGCGTCGGGTATACTTGGGAATATGAGCGGGGAACGCCCTGCCGAGGAACTTTTTATGAATAAAGAAGCCAAAGCACGAATCAAAATCAATAAACCTCCAACTGAGCATGCCATTGTCTACAGCAATTGGGAGTTGATCCGCTTGTATGAGGAGAAGGTCAAGAAGGTGATCCCCGCAAGGGGGCGATGTGAGCGGGTGTGGGAGGGATGACCATGTCGTTGCGAGACGGTGCGCGAAGCGTCCGTCGAAGCACCCCCTGTTTCATGGGGAGATTGCTTCGGGGAAAGTGCAAGAGCGTCCTCGCAACGACATGCTAAGAAAGGACAATTTCAATGAAAATTTCAATCCGAGATGTTCAGGTAGGTCGCTTCTTCGTGAAAACGTATCAGGTTCGGGAAATTGTCAAAGATCTTGGTTATGATGTCCAGTACCGAGAATATGACTTTGACACAGGCGAACCGCAACCTTTTCTCCCAGGGCAGTGCAGTAAAGAACACATCACCCGCTGGGCCGTGCGCGAATGCGCACCCGAAGAAGTTGCGAGAATGAAACGCGATTGGGCTGATGCTGTACAGGAAGAGATTGGTAATGAATATGTTAGAAATTTACTCAATGCAATCCCTTACGAAGTTTTGATTAATGAGATGCGGCGTAGAGGGCTGTCTTTGGATGAATAGATTGCTTTGGGTTGGCGCTCTCGCACTAAAATGAAATACCTCGAGCGCGGGCGGTCAGGTAATCAGAAGTTGATTCGGATTTACGAAGAGAAGGTCAAGAAGGTCATTGAGCGGGTGTGGGAGGTGTCCGTAGGACGGAGGGGGTTGCATCGAGCGCAAGTAGACATAAGTACATCAAACAGGAGGATCTTGGATATGAGAAAATTTGGAGTGATGTTCATATTTATCTTTTTGGCAGCGTGTTCCACCGCCGAAGCAGGTACGCCAGCCAGCACGGCGGACACCCCGCACGCATCCACATCGATCTCAACACAGACAAGCATTCCTTCCACAGATACCCCAGCTCCCACAATCCCACCTACTGCCTTACCAACCGCCATCGGGGGCGGCGGGGGAAAAATCGCTTTTACATCCGAGCGGGACGGTTCCTCGGAAATTTATGTAGTCAATGCTGACGGCAGCGGCCTGAGTCCATTGGCGAACGAGATCACTCCCAAATACGACCCGTCCTGGTCTCCTGACGGTGAGAAGATTGCATTTGGAACCAATGACAACGACTCTGCAAGTCTTTACATCATGAATGCGGATGGCTCCAACCCCGTGAAATTGATCGATACGCACGATATCAGTACGTATGATTCGGCAACCTCGGATTGGCGATTTGAGGTTAGTCCAATCTGGTCACCCGATGGCACAAAGATCGCGTTTGAGGTTAGTTATTATATTGGCTGTTGTTCCAGCCATGGTTATATTCACCTGGTGAATGCAGACGGCAGCGGTTTGGTCGGCAGCA
>JAEURE010000450.1 GCA_016789485.1 Anaerolineales bacterium
AACAAAATGTCATTCGCCACCTTTTGGACTGAAGATACCCTGATCCCAATCGCATCATTACCTGGATTTACAGCTGCTCCTGCCTTCGATTGGGATGAACTCGCTGAAATCAATCACCTCTCCCACGCAGAAGTCATTGACCGACTCAATGATGGGCATCGTCCGTATGTTGCGCGAATGGATGGTCAACCGGTTGCATATGGCTGGCTCGCCACAAGCAAGGTGTCCATTGGCGAACTCGATATTGATGTTGAGCTCCCATCTGGTGATCGTTATCTCTGGGATTTCGCCACTCTTCCAAATTGGCAGGGACGCGGACTTTATCCACGTTTGCTGCAGTCTATTCTTGAACAGGAAATCCAAATCGCCAAAAGGTTTTGGATCATCCACGCGCCGGAGAATCTTCCATCTGGTGCTGGTATGAGCAAAGCAGGTTTTGAATTCGTGGGACAACTCTCTTTCACATTGGATGGGAAAGTAGGACTCGCACCTTACACAGATTCAACAGAACGAGCCCGCGTCGGCGCGGACCTGTTACAGGTTCCCCTCATTGAATCGGTCCTGGCTCCATGCTG
>JAEURE010000451.1 GCA_016789485.1 Anaerolineales bacterium
CAGTCAAAATTCTCATCCTCAACAATAATTCTTCTGGGATTTATCTCTGTAGCTTTGGCAGTATTTCTGGTTTTCTTTAATCCAAGGATTTTCATATCTGCTCTTGGAAAGGTTCTTTGGATATTATTAGGAATTGAGGGACTTTTAGTGTTTATTTGGTACTATAGTAGGCAGTTTGCTTCCGAAACAGATTCACAATTATCTGATACGGATGGGAAGAATGAGACGGAGCATGTCCGACATTCAAATGAACCAAAGGGCAAGAAAGAGCACTCGAAAAACATGTCAAAAAAATAGAATGTTTTTCATTTTCTTGTGTTTTATGCAATGACTTCCTTAGCGTCAACAAAAAATCCTCCTTACGGAGGATTTTCATGTGAGCGCGGAGGGGATCGAACCCTCAACAAACGGCTTAAAAGGCCGCTGCTCTGCCATTGAGCTACGCGCCCGCGTATCGAGCGAAGGGCATTCTAACACGACGGAAAGTGAGCGTCAACAAATTTTTACCGCGAAGGCTTGCATTGAGCTTGTCGAAATGGCGCTAAGTAACTATCTCAAAACTCTTT
>JAEURE010000452.1 GCA_016789485.1 Anaerolineales bacterium
TGCAAAACTCCAAAAATCGCGCCTCCAGACGTGACCGGGCTTGGGTGCTTCAAAATCGCACAAGCCTTTCTGAAAGTTTGTCTGGCTGATTCCAAATCTCCCAAACCAATTTGCGCTTCCCCGACAATGCGATACCAATATACTTTTCTCAAAAGAGAAATATTATGGTCTTTAGTCTCTTCTGTTTTTTGAATAGCTTCAGTCAAAAACTTAATCGCTTCTCGATAGGTTCCATTCCGAAAGGCTAGCTCGCCTGATTTTTCTAAATATTCAATCGCCTTTTTCGGCACTTCGGCTTGCTTCCAATGATGTGCCAAGACAGGATAATACGTAACAATATCTCTCACAAATGAAGACTCATACCATTCTGCAATGGCTTTATGCAAAGAACGTCTTTGTGAAAACAACAAAAGGTTATATGCCACTTCTTGTGTAATGATATGTTTGAATAAATAAGAAATTTCAGGGTCAGGTGTATCTAAAATTGTTAATTCTTGATTTTCAAGATTCTTCAAAAACTCAGGCAATTCAGACAAATCTGTTTTGATGGGGTAAATAGCAGAT
>JAEURE010000453.1:0-276 GCA_016789485.1 Anaerolineales bacterium
CAGCCGCCGGACGTCATCATCATGGACCTCGGCCTCCCGGACGGGGATGGCGTGGAGCTCACGCGGCAGATCCGGACCTGGTCGCAGGTGCCCATCGTGGTCCTCAGCGCCCGCGAGATGGAGCGCTCCAAGATCGACGCCCTGGACGCCGGCGCGGATGACTACCTCACCAAGCCCTTCAGCGTCGCGGAGCTCCTGGCCCGCCTGCGGGTGGCGCTGCGGCACGCGGCGGCCCGCGCCTCCTCGGATCCGGATCCCGTCTACCACGCCACCGTC
>JAEURE010000453.1:286-563 GCA_016789485.1 Anaerolineales bacterium
GTGGATCTGGGGGCGCGAACGGTCCGCACCGGGATCGCGGGAGGCTCCGCCCGGGAGGTTCGCCTCACCGCGACGGAGTGGAGGCTGCTGGCCCTCCTGGTGAAGCACGCGGGCAAGGTCATCCAGCACCGCCAGCTCCTGACCGAGGTCTGGGGCCCGGCCCACGCCGGGGATCTGCAGTACCTGCGCGTCTACGCGGGGCAGCTCCGCCGGAAACTGGAGGCGGACCCGGCCCAGCCCCGCTTCCTCCAGACGGAGTCCGGGGTCGGCTACCGCC
>JAEURE010000454.1 GCA_016789485.1 Anaerolineales bacterium
TTTTGGAGTTCTTACCCCTATGATCCACTACCAAGTTTCAATGCCTCAATCGGCGGGAACGGGATTCAAGCTGGGCAAGTTGTCTCCGCTCTTCTGGTTCGTCCTGTTTCAATGCCTCAATCGGCGGGAACGGGATTCAAGCGCGGCAGGCCAGCGAGAACACGCAGCGCAGCGAGCTAGTTTCAATGCCTCAATCGGCGGGAACGGGATTCAAGCTGGGCGGGTGATTCGCGTCCCTATCAGGTGCTGCAGGTTTCAATGCCTCAATCGGCGGGAACGGGATTCAAGCCAGTCATCCAGGGGACGGGCAGACCGCGAGAGGTAGTTTCAATGCCTCAATCGGCGGGAACGGGATTCAAGCGGACGACCGGGGTAAGGCAGTCGCACCCGAATTGGCGTTTCAATGCCTCAATCGGCGGGAACGGGATTCAAGCACGATTGCAATCCTGGCTATCGCGTTCATCGGGCGGTTTCAATGCCTCAATCGGCGGGAACGGGATTCAAGCAAGTACCACTGCTTCGACCCGGAGACTGGGGAGATGGTTTCAATGCCTC
>JAEURE010000455.1 GCA_016789485.1 Anaerolineales bacterium
TTTCGTTCTATTACATTGCCTCGGTGGGCGTGATGGTCTGGCGCGGTTTGATCGAGATTGGAAAAAATGAAAATCGCACTCATCACTAATTCCCGAATTCCATCTCTCACTGCCAATTCGATTCAGTCGATGAAAGTTGCTCAGGCTTTAATGCAGCTGGGACATGACTTGCAGATGTATGCGCCCGCGGAAGTGGAACCTGCGACACATGAATCACTCCTCACGCACTACGGATTGCGCCTCTCTCCCCGCCTTGAACTGCTCCCGTCCATCAAGCGACTCAAACGTTTTGACTTTATCTTCCATGCCCAGCGTGCTGCGAAGAACTTTGGCGCGGAATTAATTTACACATGGCTGCCGCAATCTGCAGCGTTGGGATTGTGGTCGGGCTATCCCGTTGTGTTGGAAATGCACGCGGATAACTCTGGCAAATTAGGTGCATGGTGGATGCGTCAATTCTGGAAGTCAAGTGGGCGCAAGTTGATGACGGTCACTACGTCAGCGTTGAGAAATGCTTTGGAACGTTCGACCAAGCTCCAGTTTAAGGATGAGGC
>JAEURE010000456.1 GCA_016789485.1 Anaerolineales bacterium
ATCTATTTCCGGGAGGGACAACAAACTGACTTGTATTTGGTCTAACTCGCTTCGAAGTTCGACGTTTTTTTCAAGGCCTGGGTTTGCATCTGGATACGTTTCGGGTAATTCCTCGTGTTCACGATGTTTTCTTTTTGATTCAAGGAAAATATTTCGGGCGATGGTGAATAAATAGGCCTTGAGAGTCTCCGTGCGGATGGAGTTAAAGTTCATCCATGCGCGTGCGAAAGTTTCCGCGGCAATATCTTCTGCATCGGCAGTGTTTCCAGAAAGCCAAACGGCAAAGCGATAAACATCTGGAGAATAGGATACGTATAATTCTTCGAAGCTAAGCATTAACGTCTCTATCTAATAGTATGCAGGATTCTGTAAAAAGTTACAAAATCCAGTATACAATCGAAGAATGTCAGAACTTGAAAAACACAATCAACAGATCATCGCCTGTCGTAAATGTCCGCGTTTGGTGGCGTGGCGGGAAGAAACAGCGCGGGTGAAGCGCAAGGCCTATCGTGACCAGGAATATTGGGGCAAACCGGTGCCGGGGTTT
>JAEURE010000457.1 GCA_016789485.1 Anaerolineales bacterium
GGCACCGGCAGCTGCCCGTTCGCGGCCACAAATTCCACTAGTTCAATCGGTGACTGATGCCGCTTGGCTTCGGCGTACAGCTCATCATGCGTCAACACAGTCAACTGCTTCATTTCGCGCTGAATCGTGCGCATATGGCGCACAGCTTCGACGATGTTTCCACTACCCGCTTCGCCTTTCGTGCGGATCATCGCAGCGCCTTCACTAATTCGCCGCAGTGCTTCGCCCAGGTTCTTGGCGCCGCATACGAACGGGACCTTGAACTGACGCTTGTCGATGTGGTTCTCTTCGTCGGCCGGAGTCAACACTTCACTTTCGTCGATGTAATCCACTTCCAAAACTTCTAAGACGCGCGCTTCCATGTAGTGTCCTATACGCGCCTTTGCCATTACGGGAATGGAAACGCTGTTCTGGATACCGCGAATCATGCTCACCGGCGACATTCGCGCGACGCCACCGTCCCGCCGGATGTCGGAAGGAACCCGCTCTAGCGCCATTACCGCGCAGGCACCCGCGGCTTCGGCGATCACGGCCTGGTCCGGCGT
>JAEURE010000458.1 GCA_016789485.1 Anaerolineales bacterium
CAGGCTTTATCGGCGGGCGTGGTCGCCTTTCTGGATAAGAAAGACCTGGATACGGCTTCGATGCAGCAGGTGGTCGAAGACGCCCTGCGCTGAGTTGTATTATTTTCGTGAATGAGGTGGCGCGTTGAGCAGGTCATCCACCACGATCGCAACTGCACCGATCAGGCTTGCATCGGGTCCAAATGGGGAAAGACTGATCTCTGCACGAGGTTCGATGCCCGGCATGGCGTGTTGACCAACCGTCTCTTTGATGGCGGGCAACATATATTCCCCGGCAATGCTCAAGGGTCCTCCGATGACGATCTTTTCGGGATTAAAAATGTTGATAAGCCCAGCCAGACCTTGCCCCATGGCACGTCCCGCTTCGCGGAATGAGTCAAGTGCCTCGCGGTCGCTTGCATCAGCTGCCTGTTTGATCAACGGAATGCCCAAAGGCAGGTTTTGTTCCGCCATCAACTTGGGAATGATGCTCGAGCGTTTGACTTCCAGCCGTGCCTGCACGCGTTGAATGATCGAATATTGGTTGGCATAGGTTTCCCAACAAC
>JAEURE010000459.1 GCA_016789485.1 Anaerolineales bacterium
GTCCGCCTTACTATGGATTTAGTGCCAGACGTAAAAGTGATTGTGCATCGTGAAGGTGAAAGTATCGAAAGTGCAATTGCACCAGTCGAAGAAGAAGAAAAAACTGAAAAACCAAAGAAATCCAATAAAGAAGAACCAGCCGCAGAAGTTGCCGCTGAAACAGCCGAATAAAAATGTAAGGACATCACCGGCGAAAGTCGGTGATGTTTGTAATACAATACCCTCATGCCAGAAACCATAGGTCAACGCTTAAGACGCGAGCGCGAAGCCCGTTTTCTTACGCTTGAAAAAGCGTCTGATGAAACGCGCATACGCCAAATATTTTTACAGGCATTAGAGTCTGATGATTATTCGGTGATGCCATCTGCCGCGCAAGGGCGCGGCTTTTTGCGAAATTATGCTGAATATCTTGACCTTAACATTGATGAACTAATTGCGGAGATTCAAAAAAATCCACTGCCTGCTGAAGAGGTTAGTGGACCTTTGCCACAAGTTAATTTAGTTGAGACGGAACTTCCGCCATTGGTGGAAGAAGATG
>JAEURE010000045.1 GCA_016789485.1 Anaerolineales bacterium
GATGACGCCCTTCCACAACATGGCGTTGATCTCACCCGAGACCACACAGGCCGATGTAGATTATCATACAAAGGTTTTTAGAGAAGCAGTAAAGAGTTTATTCGAATAAAAAACGTCGAAGGTCAGGCGTGCAATTTTTGACCTTCGACTAATTGGAGAAGCTAAATGGCTGAATTCAAATCCCAGATCTGGCGTGTCAATGTTCGTGAGCAATCGCTAAAGCGTGAACCTGTCCCGCAAACTTGGCAGCGCCTTGGCGGACGCGGCCTCCTCTCTCGCATTCTGCTTGATGAAGTGGACGCAAAGTGTGACCCGCTCGGCCCTGGCAATAAATTGATCTTTGCGCCTGGGCTATTGGTTGGACACATGCTTTCCTCCACTGACAGAATTTCCATTGGTGGCAAGTCTCCGTTAACGGGCGGAATCAAGGAAGCCAATGCAGGTGGCCGCACAGGCTATCACATGGCTTTTATGGGCATTCATGCCCTCATTATCGAAGATGCTCCAAAGGAAGACGGCTATTGGGTTTTGCACCTGTCATTGAATGGCGCGAAATGGGAAAAAGCCGATGATCTGGCCGGGTTGGGCGTGTATGCCACTGCACCGAAACTGCTTGAAAAGTATGGTGACAAAGTTGCCATTGCATTGATCGGCCCTGGCGGCGAAATGCGGATGAAGTCCGCTGGGATTCAGAATATTGATAAAGACAAGATTCCCTCCCGCATCGCAGCTCGTGGCGGACTCGGCGCAGTGATGGCTACGAAGGGATTGAAAGCCATTGTGTTCGATCATGCGGGCGGACAAAAACCAGCGATTGCTGACCCCGAAGCATTCAAAGTGGCGCAGAAAGATTACACCAAAGCCGTGATGGAACACCCGCAGTCTGTGACGTATCGTGATTACGGCACGGCGGCCATGGCGCAGATGACCCAGAGCTTTGCGGCCATTCCCGCTCATAATTTTTCGCGCGGCACCTTTGATAATGTGGAAGCCATCAGCGGTGAGACGTTACGCGAGTTCACACTCACTCGCGGCAAGCCCTCTGACCCGGCTCATGCCTGTATGGCGGGATGTACCATCAAATGCTCGAATGTTTTCGGCGGGGAGGACGGTAAGATCATTGTCTCACCGCTCGAATATGAAACTATTGGCTTGATGGGCACGAACCTTGACATCGACTCGCTCGACTCGATTGGCCGACTCAACTGGCATGTTAATGATTTGGGATTGGATTCGATTGAAATTGGCGGTTCGCTCGGGGTTGCTGCGGAAGCTGGTCTTATGCGCTGGGGCAGCGAAGAAGATGCTCAAAAGCTGATCGATGAAATTCGCGCTGGCACGGAGTTGGGGCGCATCCTCGGTGATGGTGCTGTGACGGTTGGCAGGCAATACAACATTGAACGCGTGCCCGCTGTGAAGGGACAAGCCATGTCCGCCTATGAACCGCGTTCCATTAAAGGGACGGGAGTGACGTACGCCACCACGCCGCAAGGTGCCGATCATACCTGCGGATTGACTATCCGCGCCAAGGTCAATCACCTGGATCCGACTCAACAGAAAGATGCTTCGTTGAATGCTCAGTTGAACATGGCAGGCTACGACACGATTGGCGCGTGTATATTTGCAGGCTTTGGGTATGCTGCCACTCCCGATGGTGTGGTGAAACGTCTGCTCAAGGCGCGTTACGGCTGGGATGATCTGCCTGATAACATTTTGCAGGAACTTGGCAAGCAAACCATCAAAATGGAGCGTGAGTTTAACAAGCGTGCAGGCTTCACTGCCAAAGACGACCGTCTACCCGAGTGGATGACAAAAGAAGCCATCCCTGAAAACGGCTCCGTCTTTGATGTGAGCGAAGAGGTGCTTGACCATATTTTTGACGGGATTGAATAAGAAAGACAAGCAAAAGGCCCCGAGTTTTTTAAAAACTCGGGGCCTGCTTTTAAGGAGGTTTGCTTTTACGAACTTGCTTGTTTCTTCATTCGATATTGATACAACATCCATCCTGCTATGCCGAACAAGAGGGCGGTGATCACGCCTTCGTTGGTTGGGGTGAAGATGAAGCCAAGCGGCCCCTTGACCTCAATAAACCCGTTCATTAGCAAAGGCATGCTTAAGGCGTTGATGACGTTGTGCAGAATAAACACAGGCCAGACCGATTTGCTCAACAACCTGAGTTCACCGAAAAGAATTGCAGTGGGGAACATGACGATGTATCCTGTGATGAGAAAAACTGGAACGCTGGTTGTGATGGCACTGTTTAGAACGGCACGGTCAAGATAGTAGTAATAGTAGGGCAGGTGCCAGGTCATCCACAAGATGCTGACGATGAAGTGATTCCACATCGGGTGGATTTTGGCTGCCTCCAGACGGGGAGTGAGATAGCCGCGCCATGCAAATTCTTCGAAGATGTTCTTCATCAACGAGCCGAAGAACATTGTGCCAGCAACGGAAAAATAAGCGGCGATGCCTTGAGCGGCGAAACCGTCAGCGGTGGCGATGCCGAAGAGGGCCGCCAAGCCAAAGGTTAAGAGAGCGGCGAGCGGATAAACGAGAATCGCCAGCAGGTACCACTTCCAGCCCGAGGGGAGGTTCAAGCCAAAGCCAGAATCCTTCCAGCCATCCCCACCAAAAGCGCGAAGAAAAAAGCCGGAAAGCGCAGGGGTGGTAAGCCAGACCAGCGCCCCCAGACTTTCCATGGGCGGCGCGGTGTTGCCTGTGACGTTGTTGAGCCAAATGCCCAGCCAGCCGCCGCCGATGGCGAAAAGCGAAACGATAACGATATTGCGAATGGTTTTATTCATCTCTCACCTATTTTTTTAATTAGCGTTGCCCAGTGTAAAAAAGAACGTGGACCCCGCGCCTTCTTCTGACTCTACCCAAATTTTCCCGCCATGCACTTCCACAATGCGCTTCACAAGCGCCAGACCCACGCCCGTACCCGTGGACGTGGCATCAAGTTTATCGAACAATCCAAAGATACGCTCGTGAAATTCCCGTTTGATGCCGACTCCATTATCTCGAACGAAAAAGATGGTCTGATTGGCTTCTGTTTTGTGGCCGATCTCGATCTGCGGTGAAGGCTGATCTCCAAAAAACTTTGTGGCATTATCCACGAGATTTTGGATGACTTCAACCATACGCTCGCGATCCACGCGGACAGTGGGGAAGTCGCTTCCCACTGTGACCTGTACCTGCTTCCCTTTTAATTGGCCTTCCACTCGCTGAAGGGCGTCTTCAACGATCTCGCTGAAAGGGATGTTCTTCGTTTCATTTGCAACCCTGCCAATTCTCGAAAGTTCCAATAATTCGTTTAGCAGGCGGTGCATTTTCTCGGTGGCATCTGAAATGCGCTGGATGTCGGAGTTTAATCGCTCGAAATTCCCTGCTTGTGCATCCTGTTTAAGGTAGCCTAAAAACCCGCGGATGGTAATAAGCGGGGATTTGAGGTCATGCGAGGCGGTGTAGGTGAAGCGTTCGAGTTCAGCGTTTTTCAACTCGAGTTCGCGGACAAGCCTTTCTTGAATGTCCAATTCTTGTTTGAGGGAATCCTGCAAGCGCGTATTTTCGATGGCCACCGCGAGATTCGCAGCAATCGTGGAGAGCAGGGGCACGTCGCTTTCACTGAAGGCATGTTCCCGTTCTGTGCTTTCCAATGTGATCAGCCCCAGCACCCTGCCATTGATCATGATCGGCACCGCCATTGAGGATAGAACGGGGATTTTGTTGAAGTTGATTACGTGTAGTTTTTCCGACTCTTTGTCCCAATTCTCATGAATGAAAAATGGCTGTTTCATATTCATGACCTGGGTCGTAATACCTTCACCATATTTGATTGAAATATTAGGCCGGTATTTTTTGTCTTCAAAGTCGTACGGGAAATTGATCAGGTTGGTGTTCGGGTCATGGATGGCGATCAGCACATTGTTGGCTTTGAATGTGAAACGGATCTGCTCGCCGGTTTCGAAGATCAATTTGTGCATATCCGTTCTTTGGATGAGCGTCTCGCTCACACCGCGCACAGCTTGAAGTTCGGCAATATGTTTGGTTAATTGCTCTTCCGCCCTTTTTCTCTCGGTAATATCCAGCATGAAACCCTGCACGAGCAGGGTGTTCATATCCAAAAAGACCAGGCTTTTATCGGAGACCCAGACAGTCCGTCCATCCTTGGTCAGGAGCCGATATTCAAGCACGGGTGTCCTTCCTTTGCGCAGGGCGTCAGCTTCATCCTTCAAGGTTCGGTCACGGTCATCCGGATGGACTCGTGAATACCATAAGCCGGGATTATCCAGCCATTCCTGCGGAGCAAACCCAGTCAGCTCGGTGATTTGCGGGCTGATGAAGTGCCATTTTCCCATGATGCCCGGTTCGGCCATGTACGTGACCAGTGGTATGCTTTCCACTAGTCCGCGGTAACGTGCTTCGGCTTCCTGAAGCTGTACTTCAAATTTTTTTCGCTCTGTCAGTTCCTTTTCTGCGCTGGTGATCATGTTGTTAAGCCGCCCAATAGCCAGCCATTGAATCAGGGTTATCAGTGAAATGGTGACGATCAGAGTGATGTAATCTGAGAAATCGTTTTCAGAACTGAATTTATTAAGGACGATGCCCTTGGACTCCAATACTCCCAATATTGCGATCTCGATAATGATTGCGGAGCCGATCACCACCGTTCCCGTTTTTCCAGCCAGCAATCCTGCGCAAATTAGAATGGCGATCAGCCCCAGCATGGCGGTGTCACGGATTCCCAAATTGCTGAATAAAAAAGTGGATACGATGTACTGTGCGGAAAATAAGGCTCCCCAACTGGCAACCGCGTGATACCCTGCCGCACTCAAGCCTGCCATGAGCAAAAATATGCCGCTTAAAATGAGCATTTGCACGCGGTTTATATCGAATAACGAGATGGTAATACTGCTTAGAAATGCGGTCAGGAGTACGACAATAATGGTGGACCGCATGTCCATGCTTTTTGCTTTTGAAAGACGGGAAGACAGGGCTTTGACTTTCTGGTACATGATTTTTTGGAGATATTCAAATTCTACTTCAAAAGCCTCGCCACACGCAGGATTTTGAAGTAAAAAAAGAAACCCAGACATGGGTTTCTTGGGAAATAGTGAGCCACCAGTGGGATACGAACCCACGACCTAACGATTACGAATCGTTTGCTCTACCAGCTGAGCTATGGTGGCTTATTATATGAGCGGGCGAGATTATAAAGGATTTGGTTTAATCCCGCAAGTTTTACTCTTTTCGCGTCGTCTATCATTTCGGAGAAAAATAAATGCTGCGTATTGCCATGCTTTCTTATCATACCTGCCCTCTGGCTACTCTGGGGGGTAAAGACACTGGCGGAATGAATGTCTATGTCCGCGATCTAACCTGCGAATTGGGCCGTTTGGGCATCCAGGTGGATGTTTTTACGCGCTCGCAGGATGAACACGTTCCGCATGTACTGCATGACCTGGGCTATGGGAATCGTGTGGTTCACATCCCTGCAGGGCCTGAAGAGCCGAAAAGCAAAAGTGACATTGCGAAATATATCCCTGAATTTGCGCAGGGCGTCATTCAATTTGCTGCTGAAAAAGGGATTAAATATGATGTGATCCACAGCCATTATTGGATGTCTGGTTTGGCTGCTGAAATATTAAGTGACGCCTGGGGCGGAACTCCAATTGTGAGCATGTTCCACACTCTTGGCGAGATGAAGAATCGGGTGGCGAGGTCGGAGGATGAAAAAGCAGGCGAGGATCGACTCAATGGGGAGAGGCAGGTACTCCGTAGAGCGGAGCGGATCATCGTTGCCACTCTGGCAGAGCTGACGCAGCTTCGGTTCCTATATCGAGCTGATTCCCGTAAAATGACAGTTATCCCACCCGGTGTGGATACGAGTCATTTTTATCCGATCCCAGCGGATGAAGCCAAGCAATATATCGGCTTGAAGCCTGAAAACCGCATGGTTCTTTTTGTGGGGCGTATCGAGCCGTTAAAAGGGATTGACACGTTGATCCAGGCCATGTCCTGTTTGGATTTGCAGGGCATTCATCGTCCTGTTCACCTGGCGATCATTGGCGGTGATGTGGACGTCAGCCCGGAAGAGATGTCTGAGGAGATGGCGCGTCTGCAAAAAATGTGTGATGACCTGTGTATGGGTGGGATGGTGCTGTTCCTTGGCAAGCGCGGACAAGATACCCTGCCGTATTATTATTCCGCGGCAGAGGTGGTGGTAATGCCTTCGTTGTACGAATCTTTTGGGATGGTTGCGCTTGAAGCCATGGCGTGCGGAACCCCTGTGATCGCCTCGGAAGTTGGCGGACTGGGATACCTTGTTCAAAATGGAATTACGGGATACACCATTCCCGATAGTGAGCCAGATGCATTATGCGATAAGCTGTCGTGGCTTTTGGGGAATGTTGACCTGCGAAATGAAATGGGACGTTCCGCCGCTGAATATGCTGCCAATTATGCATGGACTAAAATTGCATCTCAGATCATCGAGGTTTATAAAGAAGTACTTGTCAAAACCCCTGAATTGCCCGTTTAATCTTTCATGCGTACATAAAAAATAATGGGTCCGCCGTTTTCCTGTGAGCGCATTTCGAAACGGTCGCTTAATTTGCTGATCATCTTTGAGAGTTGCTTGTGCCCATAGGTGCGCGGGTCAAAACTGGGATCCACCTGATACAGCGCATTGCCCATATTCGCCAGCGACGCCCATCCATCCTGCTGCACGGACATTTCAAATGCCTGGGTCAAAATTGGCATGGGATCCAGTTCTTCAGTTTCACCCTTGGCTTTCTTTGCCCTGGTGTTGGTTGTGTTCTTTTGTTGCGTCGCCTTCTTTTCGGCGGCAAGGTTTTCGGTATACACAAACACATCGCATGCGTTCACGAACGGCTTCGGCGTTTTCTTTTCGCCAATTCCCATCACGAAAATTCCCGTCTCGCGGATGCGGGTCGCGAGCCTGGTGTAATCGCTGTCGCTGGAGACCAGACAGAATCCGTCCACTACGCTGGTGTGCAAAATATCCATCGCGTCAATGATCATCGCGCTGTCAGTTGCATTTTTCCCGATGGTATAACGGAACTGTTGAATCGGCTGGAAGGCGTGAAAATTCAACGTGTCCTTCCACGAATTCATGTTGTTCGTTGTCCAATCTCCATAGACGCGGCGGACAGTCACCTGTCCATAGCGCCCCGCCTCAACGAGCATCTGCGAAAGCAGGCCTGCCTGGGCGTTGTCACCATCGATTAGCATGGCGATCTTGTTTCGTGCAAGGGATTTGATTTGTTCGTCTGTCATGCTTTGATTATACCCTCGCGCGCCTCATTCTTAACCGTTGGCTGTCTCTGTTTTCTGATTCATTTTTCCCGCTTTATCCTCTGCAAGACAAAGCCGTATAATATCCCTCATGAGCGATTCGCCTGCGAACATTTTATGTAAATCCTGTGGACTGTGCTGCTCAGGCCATTTATTCGCCTGGACTCGACTCAACGCCTCGGAACTTGACTCCGCTCAATCTCTCGGTTTGAACGTGATTCGAGATAACCCGAACCTATGCGGATTTACCCAACCCTGTTCGCAGTGGAGCGGAACTTGTGCGGTTTACCTATCTCCAAATTACCCCCGCAGCTGCAAGACCTACAAATGCACAACCCTGCGGCGGCTTCTTGATGAAGATATTTCCCTGCCTGATGCATTAACTGTCATTCAAGAGACGCTCAGCTTGATCCGCGAGATTGAGCCGCTTCTGCCTGCTTCGTCCATTCCTAGTTTTCGGGAGCGCTTGATGACTTATAAGGAAGAATTGGAATCAAAAGGGAATGGGCTGGATGTGCTTGAATATGAGTTTTTGTACAAAGCTAAAGTATTACTGACGTACTACGAAGACCGCTTTGGCATGGACGATTTTATCGACTACGAAAAATAGTTAACTTTACTTATCCCACCAATTCAACACTCGCAGTGCTCGTAGCGTATTCCACCTGCTCGCCTGCCCCGCCTTCTCCATGTCAAAAAACTTCCTGCCAGACATGCCCGTGTTCATTACCCAGCGTCCGTCTGGTTTTTGTTTGCTTTTCAATAATTCAATCGCATCGCACATGCGCTCATCACGCGGCGCATTGCAGGCTTGGAAATAATCCAGCACGCGGATGAAGTCATACTTCCAGCGGGGAGGGAAGGGCATGGCGGTCATTTTTGAGTCGAAGACCTTGCCCGTTTTGTGGGATTTATACAGGCGATGGGCAAGCAGGAATTCATGTCCACGAGCGCGGACTTGGCTGATTTTCTTTTTCTTTTCGGGGATCGACCGCTCGTACTCGTGCAATCCTTCCAGGACTGAGATCGTGGTGTGGAAAGATGAATGTGTCGCGCCCTTGTACGATTCGCAGTTCCAGCCGCCATCGGACATTTGCTGACCAACCACATATGCAGCGACAGCATGGATGCGCTCATCAGGGTAGCGGAAATACGCCAGCAGGGCGAGGATCATGCCTGTAACGCAAGTCTCGCTGTATTTCCAAGCGTACGAAAAGAAGTTAATTCCCCCGTCTGTGTAAAATCCTTCATCGAGAAACAGTTTGCAGGCGCATTTTGCCTGCGGATTATTCGGCGGCAGCCCAAGCAGGCGCAGGGTTAACATGGTGTAGGTCGTGGATATAAATTTGGGACCGTACATTCCGCCGCCCCAGCGTCCATCCGAATCTTGCAAGTCCAGCAGCCTTTTTCCCCAGCCCTCCTTTGCGATTTTCTTGCGCTCGGTTTCATATTTTGCTGGAGAAAGTTTCAAAAGATCGCGCTGCACTTGCCAGCGGATGGATGGGTCACCTTCGAGCAGCCATGAAATGATCTCGGGCTTCATAGTAGAAAAGGGTACTCAAATTGCGACACGATTCACGATCTTCAATTCCCCAACTTGAATGATGACAATATCCTCTGGCTGCAGTGTGAAGTCATTTCCAGGGACGAGGCAGGTGCCTGTCATCAGGAACACGCCTTGCGGGAAATCCAGTTCGCGGGTTAAAAACTCAACCAATTCAGCAAGATTGCGCTTCATGGTTGACGTATTCGCTTCTCCACTAAAAATGGTTTTGTTCTCTCTATGAATTTCCAGTTGGATTGGAATGTTTTTGATTTCATCTGGTTCGCACAAAAGAATTCCATGGCCAAGCGCACAGGAGCCGTTATATATTTTCGCCTGCGGCAAATATAACGGATTTTCGCCTTCAATATCTCGTGATGAAACATCGTTCCCTGCGCAGTAGCCGACGATCTCACGATGGCGGTTGACTACCAGCACCAACTCCGGTTCGGGCACATTCCACTGGCTGTCCTTGCGGATGCGAATCTGCGCGCCGCTGCCTGCCACACGCCAGCCCATTGACTTGGAAAAGATTTCAGGCCGCTCAGCCTCGTATACTTTTTCGTACATATCCGCAACTGTGGATTCTGCGCGCCTTGCGTCCCGGCTTCTTAAATAAGTGACGCCCGCCGCCCAGACCTCCTGCATGGGGTCAATTGGCGCCTCCATCTCACCGATGGCTGTTTCGCCGTTCGATGAATTTTTCAAAAGCTGAAACATGGTCTCGCGCGGCATTTCCAGCAAGGTGCTCAGAGTATGACTCTCTGGCAGGAAGTGACCATCCAGCGCCCAGCGCACCGCATCTTTTGTTTTGTGTTTTGTAAGCAGCATAGTATTTCCTCGTTATTTTATATGCTCAATGATTGTATCTACATCATACACGCATCCGCCCCATGTCCCGCCGCTTAGGTTTTGGAGATGTGCCCACAGACGCGTATCATCTGGAAGGTCAGGATTCGGTTTCAGGTCTGCATGAGGCGTGCGCGTGGATAAAATCCGTGCGCCTTCAGCTGAGTCAAAGCGTGCGTCTCTCTCGCCGACAAGGTCGATGCTTCCAGAAAGATGAACACAGTCAACGGTGATTTGAATCGTATCTCCGTCACGTAATTTTCCCAGCGGACCTCCTGCCAGAGCCTCGGGTCCGACATGACCAATACATGCGCCTGTGCTTACTCCGCTGAAACGTGCATCAGTGATCAACGCAATGGTTTTGCCTTCAGGTAAATAACGCAGCGCCGAAGTAAGTTGATAAGTTTCTTCCATACCGGTACCCATCGGGCCGCACCCAATTAATGCGATCACATCTCCCGCCTTGATCGGATTCTCGCTCAAGCCTTTGACGGCAGCAATTGCTGCGCGCTCACTGGTGAACACGCGGGCAGGACCGGTTTTTCGATACACGCCATATTCATCTACCACGCTTGGGTCAATGGCTGTGCTTTTAATAACAGCTCCTTGCGGCGCGAGATTGCCAGTGAGAAATGTGATTGTGCTTGTCAGCCCACGTTCGCGTGCTTTGTGCGGATTCATGATCACATCATTGGGATCAATGCCGTCCAATTCTTGAAGCCGCGCGCGCAACAATTGGCGACGCTCACTTTTTTCCCATTCATCCAACGATTCACCCAGAGTGCTTCCATTCACTGTCTGCGCATCCAATTTCAACAATTGCAGTTCGCGCAAATGCAGCATTACTTCCGGCACTCCGCCAGCCAAAAAAACTTGTACTGTTCCATAGCCAACAGGTCCGTTTGGTATTACATCTACAAGGCGGGGAGTCTCGCGGTTGATTCGTGTCCAATCTTCCACAGTGGGGCGGGGCAGCCTGGCGGCGTGGGCAATGGCGGGGATGTGCAGCAGTAGGTTTGTGCTGCCTCCAAATGCTGCATGGATCACCATGGCGTTGTGTAACGAGTCTTCCGTCAGAACATCGGCAGTGGTTTTCTTGCTGGAGTCCATTTCGATCAATGCACGCGCTGAACGCTTTGCCATGTCCAGCCAGATTAATTGCCCTGAAGGTGCCAGCGCGGAGTGTGTGACGGATAGACCAAGCGCCTCTGCCACTACCTGACTGGTTGCCGCTGTTCCGAGAAACTGACAGCCCCCTCCGGGTGACGCACAGGCTCGGCACCCAAGTTCGGATGCTTCTTCGAGTGTGATAAGTTCGTGAGTGAAGCGTGCGCCCAGGGATTGAATTTTTCCTGCATCTTCGCCTTTTTCTGGAAGCAACGTCACACCGCCGGGCACAATGACGCAGGGCAGAGACCTTTGAGCGGCCAGCGCTGTCATCATGGCGGGCAGACCCTTGTCACAAGTGGCGATGCCAAGTACACCGCGCCGTGTTGGCAGGGAGCGTATCAATCTTCTCAAAACTATCGCGGCGTCATTGCGGTATGCGAGGCTGTCCATCATGCCTATCGTGCCTTGCGTGCGTCCATCGCACGGGTCACTTACAAAGCCTGCGAATGGTATCGCGTTGTGTTTTTTTATTTCATCGGCGGCTGCCTGTGCAAGCAGCCCCACTTCCCAATGTCCGGTGTGATATCCCAACGCAACCGGTGCCCCGTCTTGCGCGCGGATTCCTCCTTGCGTGCTGAGAATTAAATATTCATTCTTCCCCAAGTCATCAGGACTCCATCCCATGGCAGCATCTTGAGTCCAGCCGAAGATATTTCCGCTGGGGGCGTTGGTCAAAAAATCTGGTTGAAGCGGTAGGTGTCCAGCGGGTCCGCTTGCGTGAGTCTTTACATTATATATATCTTCATCGAGTGACATGGACATTCTCTAATTGAACAACCTGCTTAAATCCGATGCAGTGGCAAAATACTTTCGATACGCAGACATTTCGTTTATGACTCCTCGTAGTGAAATAAATAACTCTGCCTGTAAATATGGATTTTTTTCCTGCTTCTGTGCGAATAAACTCACTGAATCCTCGTCAATACCTATGGTTAATTCACCGCTTGCCGCCAGCCAGTGAAGTCCAGTTTGGATCGCGCTTTCACGGACAGCCATTGCTGCAGCAAGTTCGGGCACGGAAGTATTTCCGCTGCGCTGGTTCAGCACAAATTTACACAGCCCTGCCAGGTGTGCCAGAAATTCTTCTGGCTTTTCTTCTGCAGGCGGGATGCCAAATACATAAACCGTTTTTGGTTTGACGATCTCCAGCGCTTTTCGCAGATCAATTGGAGATGCTGGTGTGGTATAGATGAAAAATTCATCCGCCTGTTTTAATTCGAGTCGTGAGACCCCAACTGCTTTATCTGTCCCTTCCGCCCAAACGAGAGATGAAGACTCACCCTGAGCGTAGCCGAAGGGTTGCAGGCGCATGTCTCGAATCACTACTTTCGATTCTTGAACTTCAACCGCCTGCTCTTCTGTGATTCGGAATTCTTCAAATTGCAGAGTGACTTGTTTT
>JAEURE010000460.1 GCA_016789485.1 Anaerolineales bacterium
GGCGGCCGATTGTTACGACCGCGTATATCAGTCGCCCCGCCCCGAGTTGTTCTTCAAAGCCTCTCCCCATCGGGTTGCCGGACCCCATGAACCGCTGCGGATCCGTCATGATTCGAAGTGGAATGTGCCGGAACCCGAATTGACGTTGGTGATGAACTCGCGGCTGGAATTGGTCGGGTTCACCATTGGGAACGACATGAGTAGCCGCGACATCGAAGGCGACAATCCGTTGTATTTGCCGCAGGCGAAAGTCTACGACCAATGCTGCGGTTTGGGCCCCTGTATTACCTTGGCCGAGGCAATGCCGACGATCGCGGAGATTGAAATTCAGCTGGAGATCTCGCGGAACGAACAAGTGGTCTTCGCCGATCGGATCGGCGTCGATCAAATGGCCCGTGGGTTCCAAGAGTTGATTGGTTGGTTGGGCCGCGATCAGTCATTTCCAAACGGCGTTTTCATGCTCACGGGCACTGGAATTGTGCCGGATTCGTCGTTTACCTTGGCGCCGGACGATGTCGTTTCGATTTCCATCTCCGGG
>JAEURE010000461.1:0-279 GCA_016789485.1 Anaerolineales bacterium
GGCACTGGTGGCGAACAGTGCCTGGGTTGCAACCCTGTTCATGCTTGCGCTGGCGATCTACAGCATCGTCCAACGCCGCCGCCTGACGGCATGATCGAATAAAAAAAGCCTCCACCGTCCCCACACAAATACCTGTAACACAGGGCTGTAGCTCCGCTCCACAGTGTCTCCACAGTAGCTCCACAGTGGCTCCACTATAGCTCTCATCGAGCTCCCATCAGCCACTGGTCATTCCTTCTACAGACCTGCGCTAGTGCCCCTCCAATTTTAAGTTGTTTG
>JAEURE010000461.1:289-524 GCA_016789485.1 Anaerolineales bacterium
GGGATGACAAGGCCATTCTGTCTCTGCAGGTAATAGTCCATTCGGGGGTTTGTCGAAACCACCTGTCCGCGGGAAAATGAGAGCATCTTTCCATCAAGGAGAATCAAATGCCTGAGATCGATTTCACATCACCAGTAAAATGTTTGAGATGCGGCGGGGAGATGGAGAAAGGCTTGGGAATCACAAAGGATATGGCGCAGCTTGGCAATGATTATGTCTTTGGCGATAATGACCC
>JAEURE010000462.1 GCA_016789485.1 Anaerolineales bacterium
CAATATAAACTCGGCAATCTGCCGATGATCACCGTGCTTGGCGTGCTCGGCGGGATATTGGGAATCATCATGGTTCTGGCTTTCCTGTTCGCTCCGCAATTAGGCGTTCTCGGAAACTGGAACTTCGAGAATTTCCCCTCCGGTGTGTGGGCTCAGATCATCGCCTTTGCGTTGCCCGTCATTTCGGCAGTGATCTACTTCATCATGAAGAACAACCAGAAATCCAAGGGCATCAACGTGGATTACGCTTTCAAGGAAATTCCGCCCGAGTAAAATTTGAGTTGCGGTTAGAATACGGTGGTCAGTGGGAGTTCCTCCCGCTGACCACCCTTGTTTATGCACCCCTCACAGTTTCTTCTCGATGAAACAAATCGTTTGATCTCTGCGGCTGACGACCAAACGATCCTCCTGCGCGTGCTAGGTGGTCTAGCGATCAAGATTCACCGCAACGGAGATCATCCGCTTTTTACCCGCGAGTATGGAGATCTCGATTTTGTTGTTACGGGAAAGCATCGCCGCGCATT
>JAEURE010000463.1 GCA_016789485.1 Anaerolineales bacterium
CGCCACACTTGCCTGATCGGCAATGGCTTTCATCAATTCGAGATGTTCATTATTAAATGTATTGGGTACCGAGTGGACGAGAGTCAGCACACCAACCAGACGTTCACGCGCCATGAGCGGCACGCAGATCGCAGACTTAGGACCGCTTCTATCCTTGGCATCATCTTCGCGGCGCAGCCATCGCTCGTCTTTGCTGGTGTCTGGCACCAGGACAGGCATCCGGTTTTGGATGACCCACCCCGCCAAACCTTTTTCAACTGTGTCGCGTAATTGCTGGGTTGAATGATCGTGGAATTGCTTGCCGTACACAATGGTGGCATCCACGGGCTTGCCGTGATCGTCCATCACCACCACACTGCCGCGTTCCCCGCCGACATACTGAATACAAGCAAATAGCACTCGCTGCAAAACGGTGCGCAAGTCAAGCGCCGTTGCAACTTCACGGCTAACCTTTACCAGTAATTCGAGCACGGAACGGTTCTTATCTTCAGCCATAAAAATCCCGATATAAGTATAGTCCCTTT
>JAEURE010000464.1 GCA_016789485.1 Anaerolineales bacterium
ACGCCTGCTTGGGCCTGCAGGATTTGGTTTGATCGGTGTGGTGATGGCATTCGCATCCACTGTGAATAGCATTTTCTCGTTTCGGATGAGCGAGTTGGTCGTTCGCTATGGCGGTGAATATCTCAGCAAGGGAGAGAAAGATAAAGCCTCAGCCATCATGAAAGCGGCAGGGTTAACTGAAGGCGCGGTCTCGGTTGCGGCGTTCTTCGTTGTCATGCTCACAGCGGGGCTTGCGGAAAACTATCTTGCGAAAACACCAAACGTCTCGTGGATGTTCACAGTGTATGCGCTTGGTCTGCTTGCGAATTTCAACACCGAAACATCCACAGGTATTTTGCAGGTTACAGACCGAATCAAATTGCAAGGCACGATCAATCTTGCGCAGAGTATTTTTACATCCATCATTATCGTTGGCGCATATTTCCTGAATGGAGGCATCACCATTATTCTTGTCGCTTATTTGCTTGGAAAATCCATTCTTGGGCTCGGCATGTTCATCACCGCGCAAGTTCAGTTGCACAAA
>JAEURE010000465.1 GCA_016789485.1 Anaerolineales bacterium
AAACGCGGAGAATGCACCTGCTAAAAGATAAACTGCCGTTGGTACACCTGCCCAACTTGCATTTTGACTTAACTCTTTGCCAACAATCGAATTCAACGTCGCCGCGGCGATAAACCCTGCCGATGCTAAGGATTGTTGTGCAAATAAAATTGTTGTAATTTTTCGTGCAATGGATTCGAGGTTTGTGGTCATTTGGGAGATTATACCGCTGGTCGAGTAGCGATTGAAACATGCGTATCAAGAACAGAGAGGAATAACTAATTATTGTTTTGGTAAAAAGTGGGTTGTATAATGCTGTTATGGAAGAAATACCTGACAAAAATATATTTATGATGTGCCAAAAATTGAATATGAATGCGCTTAGCGTCCTTTCTGATGAATATCATACAAGATATTGTAGAAAAGATGAGTTAGATATCTGGAAAGCCTTTCCTTTTGACGCCCCCCAGACAGCGAAAGAGTATCATGGTTTTATGACAGATTTCTTTAATCAAGTGTATGCAAGTCAAGAAGAACTGTTCT
>JAEURE010000466.1 GCA_016789485.1 Anaerolineales bacterium
CACTGACCCTGATAATATCGCATCACAACGCGTGTTAGAAAAAAGCGGATTATCTTTCACACGCAGACAAGTTTATTTTGGGATGGAAATGTTCAGGTTCAGCACACAAGTATCCCCGTAGAAAGAGGCGATAAAAAATCCGAGAAATTTTTTTCTCGGATATTTATATAAAACAAGAACATGTTCTGCTTTATTTAATTCATCATGGTCGGGTAACATCGTTTCGGCTTTGTAAATGGCTGGTACAAAATATCCAGCAACACCAACCAACATGCTGAACAAACCGCAGAAGAAAATAATCAACGCCATGCCCGCACCTTCACCTGTGCCAACTAACCAACCAAAAGTTTGTGAAAGCGTTGTGCTGGCACGCATTTGCGGCTCAAGCACAAAATCAGCAAGTGTACCTGCGATGATTGGTGAAATCGGATTTGTAAACCAAGCAATTAGGCGGCGAGCAGAAAAAACACGCCCTTGCACATCAGGTGCAACTTTAGATTGCCAAATGGCTTGATTGGAACC
>JAEURE010000467.1 GCA_016789485.1 Anaerolineales bacterium
CCTCAATCGGCGGGAACGGGATTCAAGCCTGGGCCATGATAATGAGCCAGGAAGTAATGATTGGTTTCAATGCCTCAATCGGCGGGAACGGGATTCAAGCCGCTCGTCGCCGCCGCGCAAGCGCACAATCCAGCCAGTTTCAATGCCTCAATCGGCGGGAACGGGATTCAAGCCAATTGGCCGAACGGGAAACGACCATCCGGCAGTTGGTTTCAATGCCTCAATCGGCGGGAACGGGATTCAAGCATTGGCGGCCAAACCAGTCCCCGCGGCCGGCGCGCCGTTTCAATGCCTCAATCGGCGGGAACGGGATTCAAGCTGAAGGCGCAACTCAGCTTCGAGGTGAGCGATCCGGTTTCAATGCCTCAATCGGCGGGAACGGGATTCAAGCGAACGGCTTCAACCCAGTCGGTGCGGGCCGGTTAAAGTTTCAATGCCTCAATCGGCGGGAACGGGATTCAAGCTCGGGTTCGTACCGCGTCACATATCCGGCCTCGCGGTTTCAATGCCTCAATCGGCGG
>JAEURE010000468.1 GCA_016789485.1 Anaerolineales bacterium
GAAGGAATCGCGCAGGAGCACGATATCCGCCACGTCTCGCGTCGCCTGGCTGCCGCTCTGCATGGCGATGCCCAAGTTGGCCTGCTTCAGGCTCAGCACATCGTTCACGCCGTCGCCGGTCATGGCAACGTAGTGCCCCCGGCCGCGCAACGCCTCGACCAGGCGCTGCTTCTGCTCCGGCGTCACCCGCCCGAACACGGTGGCGCGCTCTGCAGCCTCCCGGAACTCGTCGTCATTCATCTTGTCGAGATCGATGCCCGAGATGAGTTGTACGTCGCCGCTGAGGCCCGCCTGCTTTGCCAGCGCCGCCACGGTTTCCGGGTTATCGCCGGAGATCACTTTCAGGGTGATTCCTGCCTGGCGGAACCCGTTGAGCGCGTCCTCGACGTGCGGGCGGAGCTCATCGGTCAACCCGACCCACGCCACCGGTTGCACGCCCGGCGGCAAGGTGGGGAGGCCGTCCGTCTCCCCGAACTCGCCCGGTTTGGGTCCATGCGCGAAGAGCAGGATGCGGATGCCCT
>JAEURE010000469.1 GCA_016789485.1 Anaerolineales bacterium
CATAAGGTTTCTCCGCTGCCTTTTAAGCCGAAATGGTTTAACTGGTGGCTTTATCTAAGATAGCCAAGCAGAAACAGTATTAATAAAACTAGAATGATCGTGTACAACATGGGGACTCTTTTCTTATCACGTAAATCAGGAGACAGTCAGACTGTCTCCTGATTTAAGCAGAACATCAACTTAAATGATGCCCAACAAATTCAAAAGAACGAGGATGACCACGATGACGAGCAATATGTGGACGGCATTGCCAGAACGGGGGAAGCCAGCAAAGACATTCGGTCCAAAATAGCCGAGCAGCCATAGGATGAGCAGAATTACGATGATCCAAGTAAGCATGAGATTTCTCCTTTTGTTTGATTTGTCTTACAAGTTCATCATACAAGCAATGCATCCCAAGCACATCCATCAGCTGGGGAATTTTGCTCTCCGCCACTTGGGGGAGAGCCTGATACCACCCCGTTTAACACAGCCGGTCTTATGGATGTAACTTGTCTTTTGTTTCTCTTTTCTGCCGTTT
>JAEURE010000046.1 GCA_016789485.1 Anaerolineales bacterium
TTGAATTCTTGCGCGTTCCAGATACCTACTATGAAATGCTTCCCGACCGCATTGGAAAGATCAAAGAAGATTACAAAGCCATTCAGGAACTCGGCATACTCGTGGACAAGGACGATGAAGGCTATCTCCTGCAAATCTTCACCCGTCCCATACAAGATCGCCCAACCATGTTCATCGAAGTCATTCAACGGCACGGCGCACAGGGATTTGGCAAAGGAAACTTCAAAGCCTTGTTTGAATCACTGGAACTGGAACAGGAACGCCGCGGCAATTTATGATCTTCGCGACAATTGAAACGCCTCCTGCCAAACCGACACCTGCTCTGGTTTCAAATGGCAGAGTCCACCCACTGCCTTTTGTAGACATGCACGAGGTGATTCAAGTCGGCGCACACGAAGCGGCACAGCATAAATCTGAAGCATCTTTTGCGAAAGATGAAGTCCGCTTTCTAGCGCCGCTAAAACCTACCAACCTGAGGGATGCCTACGCCTTTGAACATCATGTCCACACGGCCAGCCAAAACCGCGGACGTGATGTTCCAAAGGAATGGTATCAATTCCCCGTCTTCTATTATACGAATCCAAATAGTATCTTTGGGTCAGGTGACGAAATTCCATATCCACACTACACTGAGGCATTGGATTTTGAATTGGAGATCGCAGTCGTTATCGGCAAGCCCGGCATTAACATCAAGCCAGAAGATGCACCCAGTCACATATTTGGTTACACGATATTCAATGATTGGTCTGCGCGGGATGTACAACGCGCCGAAATGAAAGCAGGTTTGGGTCCCGCCAAGGGGAAGGACTTTGCCTCGTCTTTAGGACCAGTTATCGTGACGAGCGAAGCGTTTGCCGACAGAGCAGAGAACAGACCGGGCGTATACGATCTCAATATGTCTGCCAGAGTCAATGGCGTGGAAATATCCAAAGGCAATTTCAGGGATATTTACTGGTCATTTGGTGAGATCATCGCACGAGCGTCGGACACTTGCGAATTGAAAGCTGGCGATGTGATCGGCTCTGGAACCGTTGGCACCGGTTGCTTATTGGAATTGACCAAGGCGCAAGGTCCGTGGTTGAGCGCAGGCGACCTTGTGGAATTGGAAATTGAACGAATCGGGATTCTAAAAAATACGGTTGGAAGGAAGAGGATATGAGTAGAAAATTTTTCGGGTTGGTGGGGGTTTTAATTTTGACTTTGGCGTGCGGATTGAGCGGCCCTGCAACGCCGGAGCAAGCAGGTGTGGAAACAATTGTCGCCGCAACTTTTGAGGCTCTGACAGCCAGTGCGCCAACCGCACCAAGCGGCACACCCGTTTCGTTCCAGAACATCAGTTTTGTGATTCCAGAAGGATTGGCAAGCGGAGCCACATCCGAACTCATCCCCGCAACGGACGAGTCTGTTGGCGGACCGTGGGGCGTGACACCGCAATATATTTCCTTCACGCTGACGGACTACACAGGCCGGCAGGAGAATTATCTCAAAGCAGTGGTGAACGTTTATCCGGCGTCTGAATATGCCTCTGTCAACTCGTGGGCAGGGAGCAGTCTCACACGCTTGCAGGCACTCCTGGCAAGCCCTGCCACGCCGCTTACGAATGACAATCTTCCCACTGTCCCGTTCAACGGAGCGGCGGCGCAGCAATATGCGGCACAGGCAAAATTTATTCCTTTTAACGGTGGAAACGGCGTAAGCATGATCTCCCAGTATTCTCAATTCCCCGGCCCGATCCTAAAGGACAACAGCTTCTATCATTACGAAGGTTTAACCAGTGACGGGAAATATTTTGTCGCCGCTCTCTTCCCGGTCAATTTACCGTTACAATCCACCGCAGAGAACCCCAACGCAGACGGAATCATCCACCCCAACGACATATCAGACACGGCAAGCCTGACTGCATATTATCAAGGCATCACAGACAAACTCAATGCCTCAAGCCCAGATTCTTTCCAACCTTCCCTTAACCTACTCGATGCTTTAATAAAATCCATTACGGTTAATACCCCCTAGGACTCCCATGCCTACAGATAAAATTATTACCGTTAAACCAAAAGAAACTTTCATCTCCAGACAGCAACTGCCAAACTTTGAAGGCATCTCGATGCAAACTGCCGGCACGGAACATCTCTGCATGCACCTGGTCATCATCCCGCCCGGCGGCAAGGCAATTGCACATTACCACAACGGTTATGAAACAACGATTTACATCATCAAAGGCCGCGCAGAAACGAAATACGGCGAGAAACTGGAACATTCCAGCATCAACGAAGCAGGTGATTTTCTTTTCATCCCGCCCAACCTGCCGCACCAACCCATCAACTTGAGTGAGACGGAAGAAGTCGTTGCCGTCGTCGCGCGCAACGACCCAAACGAACAGGAAAGTGTCGTGGTCTACGATTCATAAGAATCGGAGCGTCAAGCGAGAACAACGATTCCCATGAATAATAATTTAATAAAGGAGAATTGACATGCCTTTTTATCATAAACTCGGCAATATTCCCCACAAACGCCACACCCAATTCAAAAAAGCAGATGGAAAACTTTATCGCGAAGAAGTCATGGGATTGGAAGGCTTCTCGTCCATACAATCCATCCTTTATCACCACTTCCTCCCGCCCCGCGTTAAGATGACGGAAGACCTGGGACCCGCCAAACCTGAATATGTAGATTTCGGCCCCATTCGACACCGCGCCTTTAAAACGGATCAGGCTCCGCTGGGATCTGATCCACTTGCCGCGCGGATTCCACTGCTTGGCAACAACGACGTCATCCTCGGCATCTCCCGCGCCAAAGACAGCATGGATTATTTCTACCGCAACTCGCAAGCTTACGAAACCTGGTGGGTTCACGAAGGCGAAGGAATCCTCAAAAGTCAGTTCGGCAATTTACCCTTCCGCAAAGGCGATTACATCGTCATTCCATTTGGCGTCACCTGGCAAATGCAGTTGGATGGTGAAGCGCGCTTCTTCACCATCGAAAACCCGTCCCAGATCGAACCACCAAAGCGCTATCGCAATAATTACGGACAAATGCTGGAACATGCTCCTTATTGCGAACGTGATATCCGAGTCCCCGAAGAGATCGAGACTCATACGGAGCGCGGAGAATTTGAAGTACGAGTGAAAGTACGGGACAGGCTATCCCGTCATGTTTTAGACCATCATCCCTTCGATGTCGTCGGCTGGGACGGCTATCTCTATCCGTGGATTTTCAACATCGAAGATTTTGAGCCGATCACAGGCCGCCTGCACATGCCGCCGCCTGTTCATCAAACCTTTGACGGGCACAACTTCGTTGTCTGCTCTTTCGTTCCCCGCCTGTTCGATTATCATCCGGAGGGCATCCCTGCTCCATACAATCACTCCAATATTCAATCGGATGAAGTTCTTTATTATGCAGAAGGCAATTTCATGAGCCGCAAAGGCATTGACCGCAGCGACATCAGCCTGCATCCTTTTGGCCTGCCCCATGGTCCACAGCCCGGAATGACAGAAGCCAGCATCGGCAAAACTGAAACCCAGGAACTAGCCGTTATGGTGGATACATTCCATCCATTGCAAATTACCAAGCAAGGTGCTGTGCTTGAAAAAACCGAATACATGTCCACGTGGCTGGAAGGCGACGGCGAGTAAAAAATGAACATTGGAGAAAATTTATGAGAAAAGTATTTGGGCTGGCTTTGGCGTTGAGCATCATTATTTCATCCTGTAATATGCCGAATGCAGGCGCACCAGACCCGCAAATCGCCACTGCCGCGGCGCTCACGGTTCAGGCGGCGATTAGCACATCATCAAACCAGCAGCCACTTGCCAGCCCAACCGCAGGGAACACAGCAAGCGGAAATAACCCTACGCCAACATATTCCAAACCATTTGTCAGCGTGGGAGATGTTACCAATTGCCGCACCGGGCCCGGGGTCAATTATGAACGAGTGACTCAAATCCTGCCTTCAGACTCAGTTGAAATCATCGGTTTCTTCCCGCCCAATTACTGGATCGTTTCCACATCCGCCGGTAATTGCTGGGTTTCTGGTGAATTTACAACGCCTGCAGGCAGTTACGCATCCGTGCCTACTGTAACCGCACCGCCCACGCCGGAAGGTGGAGAACTGGAAAAAGTCAGTTTGCAAAAGTGGGATATTTCCTGTAATTACGAAACAAATGAAGCCAACATCACCATCCGATGGGCAGATAAGGACGGCGAAAGTGGATACCGCATCTTACGTAATAATGAAGTTGTTGCCGAGTTGGCCGCAAACAGCACGCAGTTCACCGAGATCATTTCTCTGTTATCCGGGCAAAGCGTGGGATACAATGTTGTAGCCTTCAATGCCTCTGGTTCAGCCAGCAGTTCAACAGTCACGCTGAGTTGTTGATGCAAGCTGAATAAAAAACTCCCACAAGTTATGTGGGAGTTTTTTATTTTTAGGATTCGCCAAACTGCTCTTTGGCTTTTTTGGTCTGCTTCCCACGCTCATCCGTGGAAAGGATACGCTTGCGAATGCGGAAGTTCTCAGGTGTAACTTCCAACAATTCGTCATCGGAAAGATATTCAATGGCTTCGTCCAGACTCATGGTGCGCGGCGGTGTGAGGCGAATTTCCATATCGCCGCCGGAAGCGCGCATATTTGTCAGGTGCTTCTTCTTACAGACGTTGATCGGCAGGTCGCTTCCACGCGCATTTTCACCAATAACCATGCCTTCGTATACTTCCACACCAGGTCCCACGAACAATTGTCCACGTTCTTCTGCGCTCTTCAATGCATACGCTGTGGTTGTACCAGCTTCCCAGGCGACGATGGAGCCTCGATTTCGCGAGGCGATCGAGCCAGCTAATTCATCATAACCATTAAAGATCGTATGCATGACCCCGGCGCCGCGTGTGGAGGTAAGGAACTGATAGCGGAAGCCCAGCAAACCTCGCGTCGGAACGATATAAACGATACGCGTCATTCCCTGACCGCTATCCTGCATGTCCATCATTTTGCCGCGCCTGCTCCCCAACATTTCCACCACCACACCCACGGTCTCATTACTGGTCTCAATGTGGACTTCCTCGTACGGTTCGAGCAAAGCGCCGTCTTCCGCCTTGTGGAAAATCACTTCAGGACGAGAAACCTGGAATTCATATCCTTCACGCCGCATGGTTTCGATCAAAATACCCAGATGAAGCTCGCCTCGCCCGGAGACGAGGAAGTTCTCAGCCGATTCGGTCTCTTCCACACGCAGGGAAACATTCGTGCGCAATTCATCAAACAAACGCTCGCGCAGTTTTCGTGAAGTTCCCCAAGTACCTTCTCTGCCCGTAAACGGGGATGTATTGACCCCAAAGGTCATGCGGACGGTCGGTTCCTCCACTTTAATGGTTGGCAAAGCAACAGGACTTGCAGGGTCAGCGAGAGTTTCACCGATCGCAATTCCTTCAAGGCCAGCCAGGGAAATGATGTCGCCAGCTTTTACCTCGTCGATTTCGATCTTATTCAAACCTTTGAAAGTATAAAGATAACGCGCGCTTTCAGGCAATATCGTTCCATCTAATTTAATGCGAGCCATTTTTTGACCAGCTTTAATCGTCCCTGCAAAGACACGCCCAATGGCGGTCACACCGCGATAATCATCATATCCAAGCGTGGTTACCAGCATTTGTAAAGGCGCATCAGGATCAACTTTCGGGCAGGGAATATGCTTGAGAATGGTATCAAACATGGGCTGCAAATTTGATTCGAGTTCCGGGGTGTGCCCGGCTTTCCCAGCAGTAGCCTGCGCGTACACAACCGGGAAATCTGCCTGCTCTTCAGAGGCGCCAAGTTCAATGAACAGGTCGAAGGTTTCATTCAATACGCGGGATGGTTCCGCATCTTTACGATCCACTTTGTTGATGACAACGATGGCTTTGTGCCCCATTTCCAATGCCTTCTTCAGCACAAAACGGGTCTGCGGCATGGGACCTTCCGCCGCATCCACAAGAAGTAAAACACCGTCCACCATGTTCATGACGCGTTCTACCTCGCCGCCAAAGTCAGCATGCCCGGGGGTATCGACGATGTTGATCTTGACGGGTTGATTCGTTACAGGGTCAACCAGTGAAATAGCCGTGTTTTTTGCAAGGATGGTAATGCCGCGCTCACGCTCCAGATCGTTCGAATCCATAACGCGTTCTTCAACATGCTGATTCTCGCGAAAGGTATGGGACTGCCCCAGCAATCCGTCCACAAGAGTGGTTTTACCGTGATCTACATGGGCAATAATGGCAATATTACGTAAGTCAGTTCTTTCAATTTGCATGGTTTCTACTTCCAGTAAAGACTTTTTCAGCCTTCTAAAAATTATAATACTTTGATGAGTCGAGACTTTCAGATATTTCTCGCTTACACACACAAAAACCCCCGACGGGGAAGCCGAGGGCTTAAAAAATTAATCGTTCGGCGTGCGGCTGATATATTATCAGAGAGTGGGGGTTTTGGGTAGGGATTGAAGCGCCCGCTACAACCTTGCTGACCTGCCCGCTTTTTTAAGATCGCGATAATTCCACAAGACCTGCCAGATCCGAAGAGCCGCCTCCACTTGAATCTTTAGCGACATCTTGGACTTTCCAAAACGGCGATCCGCAAAATAGATCGGAGACTCGCCAATTTTAAACTCCAAACAATGAGCGAGATACGCCATTTCTACAAGAAAGACATAGCCATTGGAATGAATTCGCTCGAATGGCATTTGCTTCAGTGTCTCACTCCTCCACATTCGGAACCCCGTGGTTACATCGTGCAGGGGCAAACCAAGAATGCTTTTGGCATAAAAGTTCCCAAAAGCAGAAAGACGTTTCCGCCAGACAGGCCATTGTTTGTCCACCGAGCCGCCTTCTGTATAACGGGAACCCAACACAACATCGAAGGATTCAAGGAGGCGAGCCATATCCACAAGGGCAGCGGGATCATGAGAAAAATCCGCATCCATCTGAACGATAGCCTGTGTGCTCCCGTCCAGTATTTTCTGAAACCCATTCAGGTACGCTGAACGCAGTCCCATTTTCCCGGGGCGATGAAGCACCTCGATGCGATCTGGATATTTTGTTGCAAGCTCTTCAGCGACTTTTCCTGTGCCGTCCGGGCTGTTATCATCCACCACAAGCACATGCAAATCCAGCGGAAGCGAAAACAAAGCGGAGACCAGTTTGGGCAGGTTCTCCGCTTCATTATATGTAGGTGTAACAACTGCAATACGCAAGCAAATCCCTCTTTATCTCTTATTACGAAATAGCTCCGCCCTCACCTGCTCCACATTTGCAAACTGGGTCTTCAGGGATGGTATTTCCACGATCTTTGCCCCTAATTTATCAGACCGCTTTGCCATTTGTTCACGGTCTTTTATCGGGTAGAAATACTCCATGGACTGGTCGAGTCTTGTCTTTAATTTTTCACTCAACGCAGCCAGATTGGACGGCGGTAAAACGAGTACGAAATCAGTGCCTGTCAAATGCCCCAGAAAATCTTCGGGACGGCTGACTTCACGCATGGTATTAACGATCATCAAGCTAATTGCCCGCAGCACATCATCAGAAGCCACAAAGCCATAGGCTTCGCGGAACATATCCATATTTTCGAGCAAGACAAAAAGCAAGGCAGATCCATCCACGCCGATGACTTCGGAAAGTTTTTCGTCCACCAAAGCGCCTTCAGGCAACCCGGTGACGGGATTTGTCAACGAGCCTTGACTGACTCTCTTTAACGCATTTCTAACTCGCAGGCGTAATTCCTGTACATCAAACGGCTTGGTAATGTAATCGTCTGCGCCTATTTCCAGGCCCTGAAGACGGTCTGAACGTTCCCTTTTTTCAGTGAGGAAAATTATGGGAATATCGGAAGTGCGGCGGTCGGCGCGCATGCGACGGGCCACTTCATATCCGTCAATGTCAGGCAGACGAATATCGAGAATGACCAGGTCGGGATGATCCTGCTGGGAAGAACGGACTCCATCTTCCCCCCAGTTAACTGTAAAGACTTCATAACCCTGAACGCGAAAATATGCGTTCAGCATTTCAGCCACGTCAAGATCGTCTTCAACGATAAGTATTTTGGACTTGGTGTCTGTCATGCCAGATTCTTTTCGGCTACGAAATCGGTTCTTTTTGTACGATGAATTCGCAGACGCTGTCTCCGATGGCAACGCATTTGGATTCATTGACGCGGAATTCATTGCCGCCAGATACCCACTTGAGGCTTTCCTGCAGCAGACCGGTGGCAACGAAACAGACGGGTTTATCTGCGCCTGTGCGCCCCCAGCAGCATGGGCACTTGTGAATGGTCCATACCCACTCGGTATCTTTTTCTTCCACAGTTGTTTGTTGATCACTCAGCTGGGAAAATATTTTTGCGAAAGCTGGCAGACCAATTCTCAGTTTGGATTGAAGCGGAAGGACAACGAAAGCTAAATCCGCTGCGCCTGCCAACGCTCCAAAATTCTTGAGCGCATCGGAAAATGTAGCGCGTCCTGCACGCAAGGCAAGCCCGCGCCCGCCGCGGGGACCGTACATTTCTTCAAGTGCGGAACCAATGGCGGAAAGCTCGACAAAATCAAACCCTTTATCAAGGTTGTCGGGCGGATAATTTTCTATGTAATGATTCAAACCAGCAAGGTTGAGAATGGCATTCAAACCATTTTTTCCCATCACTTCTTCCAGCGATTTGATGGTGATCAATCCAAATTTGTTAGGGTAGAACAATCCACTTTTTTGAAGGGGGGCCATAAAAACTCCACTAGATCAACTTCGCCAGATCTTCGGCGGCGCGACGCATATCAAGGAAGATCAGGCCAAGCTTGGCCTGTTCGCGTGCCAATGCGGTGAGAACTGCTTCTTCACCGACCGACATCAAAACAACGTACCCTTTTAAGCCCTTGATGTAAACCTGCTCAAGAGAGCCGCGTCCCAATTCGCCTGCAATACGTTCGCCCAATGAGAGCATCGCCGCAGACATGGCGGAAACTCGGTCTTCCTCCACACCTTGCGGAAGAGCAGACGCAATGCTAAGGCCATCCACACTGACTACTGCTGAGGCTTCGATATCAGGTGATGAGGCCTGTAATTCGCGCAGGCGGTCCACCATTTGTTGCGTACGGTTTTTAGACAAGCCAACCCTCCTGAAGGGATTTAACGCTCAAAAACACCAGAGACGTCAATTTAAGAATCGTTAGACTATTTTAGAACATGGCAATCATTGTGTCAAGTTCGGCATACGGGAAACAAACAGTTATGAAAGCCG
Organism: Anaerolineales bacterium; assembly: GCA_016789485.1. Lineage (GTDB taxonomy): Bacteria > Chloroflexota > Anaerolineae > Anaerolineales > Villigracilaceae > Villigracilis. Next base: position 9,260 of record JAEURE010000046.1, read on the forward strand.
GCTGCGATTCGCCCGCATTTCCTCTGCTACTTTCAAAGAATTTTCATCCCCGCGCTGCTCCAGTTTGTGGATGATATTCTCGTGGTCTTCATCATTTCGGTTCTGGCTGAGCTTGTAACCCGCGTCGATTCGAGTCACATCCAGCGCAAAACCAAAGACGCCTTTCATCTCTTTTTGGACAAATTCGTCTGGCAGATCCTCCAGGCGATAGGAAGTGCCCGCTTCATGCTTCCCGACCAGTTGACTCAACAGCGAATGCAGTTCCTCCCCTTCAACGGATCGGACCTTTCCATAAACATGAACCATTGTGTAATTCCATGTCGGCACATTGACATGGTTGTACCAACGCGGCGAGATATAAGTGTGCGCTCCCTGAAAAATGAGCAATACCTCCTGCTCGCCAAAACTCTTCCACTGCGGGTTCGCACGAGACATGTGTCCCAGGATTGTGAGTGCGCCTTCCTCGCCTTCAATAATTTCAACAGTTAAGTGAGTTGCGACTAGTTTTTCTCCATCATGGCTCACTAATGCGGGAAAATTATTCTGTTTCAGGAATTCGATGATTCTCTCACGATCTTCTTCACGGTAAAGTTTTGGGGTGTACATGTAATAAATCATCCTTATTTAATTTTGGGAGTTCTGCATAGACTCCACGCAGTATTTGAGGAGCTAATTGTGGGGGGTCAAAAATGTGACTTCTGTCAAGATGACATCTCCCAATGTTGGGATTATACTAGAAGCAAGCACGGGACAAAAAGACGGTCTTCTCGCTTAATAAAATTCAAAATCAGACAATAAATCTGGTTTTAGATAACAACCCCAGGAGTTTAGTATGGACACAACAATTGAAAGCATCTCCGCACTGGAAATTCTCGATTCGCGCGGCAACCCCACTATTGAAGTGGAAGTGGTTTTAATGGACGGCGCGTGGGGACGCGCTGCGGTTCCCTCGGGCGCATCCACTGGCGAGCACGAAGCTTTGGAAATGCGCGACGGCGACAAGAAACGTTATCTCGGCAAGGGCGTATCAAAGGCTGTTGCAAACGTCAACGGCGTGATTTCAGAATCCCTCTTCGGCTGGGATGCCTCTGAACAAAAAGCCATCGACGCTGAATTGCTCTCGATGGACGGCACCCCCAACAAGTCCAACCTTGGCGCGAACGCGATCTTGGGCGTCAGCCTTGCAGTTGCAAAAGCCGCCGCAAATTCATTCGGCATGCCTTTATATCGTTACCTCGGCGGCGTGTATGCGCACGTCCTGCCCGTCCCGATGATGAACATCATGAACGGCGGCGCGCACACAAGCTGGCAAAGCACCGACATGCAGGAATTCATGGTGATGCCTTTTGGCGCTCCTTCCTTCTCTGAAGGTCTGCGCTGGGGCGCGGAAATCTACCATGCTTTGAAATCTGTGTTAAAGGAAAAAGGTTATGGCGCGCTTGTTGGTGACGAAGGCGGTTACGCTCCCGCTCTCAAAGCGAACAATGAAGCCATTGAACTGATCCTCTCTGCCATTGAAAAAGCTGGTTTCAAAGCTGGCCGCGGGCAGCAGGTTGCCATTGCGCTTGACCCTGCTGCTTCTGAACTTTACGACGAAAAGACCAAAAAATACAACCTCCGCAAGGAAGGCAAGGAATTGACCGGGGAACAAATGGTTGAATTCTGGGCCAAATGGGTCAAAGACTATCCCATCGTTTCCATCGAAGACGGTCTTGCCCAGAATGACTGGGATGCGTGGAAGTTGATGGTGAAAACTGTTGGCGACAAATGCCAAATTGTCGGTGATGATCTTTTGGTGACCAATCCCGAGCGCGTCCGTAAGGCAATTGCCGAAAATGCTGCGAATGCTTTGCTCGTGAAAGTGAATCAGATTGGTTCTCTCACAGAAACCATCGAAGCCGTGGAATTATGTCACCGCGCGGGCTGGAGAACTGTCACTTCCCATCGCTCCGGCGAGACCGAAGACGCCACCATCGCGGACCTCGCAGTTGCTCTCAACACCGGGCAGATCAAAACTGGAGCTCCTGCCCGCTCCGACAGAGTTGCAAAATATAATCAACTTCTGCGCATCGAAGCTGAATTAGGCACAGAAGCAAGATATGCAGGCTGGGAAGCCTTGAAATCGAAATAAGCTCAAAAAGGCAGAGAAGATTTTCTCTGCCTTTTTTATTTTAGACTGACTAGTTTGGGGCTAGACTCAGTTTATTAACAGGAAACAGGCTCGAGGTCCGTATGAAGCGGATGTTGAGCCTGCTTTTTTCATTTATGTTCAAAAAAGAATTCGGAGATAGAAGGCAAATAATAGTCTTGTATTTTTTCGAAACCTCATTATAATGAAATAGTTAGTTTATCTAACCATTAAACAAAGTCTGGATATCACCTTATGCTAACTGGCGATCAGGAAAAAGTACGGAAGGTAAACAGATCTCTTGTACTTAACACCCTTCGCCTTCACGCGCCCACATCCCGTGCTCAAGTGGCCAATGTTACCGGCTTAACCCGAGGAACAGTTTCCAATATTGTTAATGTGTTAATTGAAGAAGGACTGGTTTTCGAAGACAAATTACAGGATTCAAAAATTGGGCGTCCATCCATTTCGCTAAAGTTAAGGCCTGATGGCGGCGCAGTGATCGGGGTGGAAATTGGCGTAAACTTTATATCTGTACTTCTCACTAATTTCGTGGCGGAAATCTTATGGGAGATCCGGGTGCAAACCACCCTTTCG
>JAEURE010000470.1 GCA_016789485.1 Anaerolineales bacterium
CCCACGCCACGCACATCAATGGTTTGGAACGGGTCATCGGAGAGTAAGCCACGGTCAACGTAGCTGGGCAAAAAACGTGAGGAGTCATCACGGCTCAGGCCGAGGGTGGTTTGCGTTAAGTCATTCGTGCCAAAGGAGAAGAACTCGGCGGCCCCGGCAATTTCTCCGGCGGTAAGGGCGGCACGCGGCAGTTCAATCATGGTGCCCACCAAGTAATCTAGCTTTACGCCGTGGCTAGAAAAAACTTCCTCCGCCATGCGGCGCACAATGGCCTCTTGTTGCTTAAATTCACTCACAAAGGCCACCAGCGGAATCATCACTTCTGGAAAAACGCGCACGCCCTTTTCTTTACAACGCACAGCGGCGGTGAAGATGGCTCGCGCCTGCATCTCCGTCACTTCGGGGTACACCACGCCTAAGCGGCAACCCCGGTGGCCCAGCATGGGGTTAGATTCTTCCAGCCGCTCCACCTGCGCCAACAAATTTTCCTTCACGCTAATTTGCTTGAGCAGAGCATC
>JAEURE010000471.1:0-256 GCA_016789485.1 Anaerolineales bacterium
GGTGTACTCCGGCATTTTGGTATACGGTTCGCGCGTCACGTAACGCGAAGCGGGACCGCAACCGGTTAATACCGCGGTGGTTGCCGCGCCTGCAGTGGCTAATTTGAGAAAATCACGCCGGGAAATTTTTTGACTCATAGAATATTCCTCTGTGCCCGGATTAATAATGACATGTGCCGCAATCGGTGAGTTTCGTGCGCTTCTTCTCCAACTGGGCAGATACGCCGGCGTCGCCCGTGGGGTTATTTTGGACGTT
>JAEURE010000471.1:266-514 GCA_016789485.1 Anaerolineales bacterium
ACCACCCCATGTTCATCACCTGCGGGTTCTCGGCGATGGTCACTTTAGTCATGTCGCCGTGACAATTTTCGCAGTTGAGACCCGCCGCCACATGCGGACGATGTGTGAAATGCACAAAGTCCGGCACTTGCGCCACCGGAACCCACGTGAAACCCACGCCGGCGTTCATTGCGTCGACCATGGGCTTGAGAAGCGGACTGGTTTGTGTTTTTGCAATTTGCTGATGGCATCCCCAGCATTTGTTGATG
>JAEURE010000472.1 GCA_016789485.1 Anaerolineales bacterium
TGGGCAGGCGTCCATCCTGGCCAGCGCTACCGGCGGCCGCTGACCGCGAGTCCTGCAGGGAGAAAATGATGTCGAACGTTGTGAGGCGATGGCCCGGCCGCGTGACCGGCGTGTGTGCGGCCGCCTTGCTGGCTGCTTGCGGCGGCGGTGGCGGCTCAGGTGGAACGTCAGAGCCCCCCGTCGCCGACGTGGCCGACGTGACCGGCCTGGCCTGTGTCGGCGGCGGGGGCAGCGGCTGGTGCCGCCAGCGGCCGCAGCAGAGCAACAGCAATGCCCCGCCGATCAGCAGGCCAGCGACCAGCGACAACGCCGGCAGCGTCTCCTGAAGCTGCAGGCAGCCGACACCGAGAGCAAAAGCAAGAATGTTGCCGCGCATGACGAATTAAAGCAGATTCTGCTCTCGTCAGGCAGCCATCCGCACGTTTCACCCCCGGCGACCGACCACGATCGGGATTTCCGCGGCGCTGCCGGCAAGGTCTCGGCGCGCGTGACCTGGACGGATCTCAGCTCAGC
>JAEURE010000473.1 GCA_016789485.1 Anaerolineales bacterium
TGAATTTGATTTATCTGATGTTAAAGTTTTGTCATTGTCAAAAAGTATGCGCACAGAAGGCGAGTAATCATCATCATACTGCCCGCTGCGAACGGCCCAAAAAAAAGAAACCAAGAAGCCTGCTGCCACCACCAGGCTAGCTCCAATAAGTATAATAAGTACACTCATAAAAAACGGTCACAAACCTACTCCGCCTAAAGTAGTTATTATATGACAGCAATTAAGTAACAATATGATATAAATCAGTTTTTGCTTACAACTTATTGTTTTTGAATACCCCCAAATGCTATTCAAGCTTTTTCAGTTCTAAAAAAACTGTGTTTGGTTGCATAAATTTAAAGGGGAACAGAAAAAAGCATCAATTTTCAACTACTTGCGCCCAAAATCCGCAGGATTTTCACCCCAGATTTGCGTTTCCCACTTGAGCAGTTTGTTTGCATAAATATTATTCTTCAACCATTCTTCTGCACGGTCAATTAATTCAAACAATTCCTCATTTCGACCCGTTGA
>JAEURE010000474.1 GCA_016789485.1 Anaerolineales bacterium
CACCCAGGCTGTCGGGTGTCCGTTTTTCGTAGCCGAGCTTTTGCCAGAGGGCTTCCTGCGCGGCAAGAGAATCCAACGCAAAGATTAAAGAGGCTTCACGTTGTAATTCGCCCGATGCATTTTCAACCCCTTTGATCAGGGTTTCCAATGCTTTGGCGGTATCAAGAGTGTCTTCCATAAAAATATCGGTGGTCCGTGTGACTAGGTTTTCCACTTGCCAGCCTGCCACACCAACCATCTTACCGTCCATTTGAAGCAGCATATAGGCTTTGTCGCCGAAACTTTCCATCACTTCGTCCACGTTCATCTTGCGTTTGCCTTTGCTCAAACGGGTGATCAGTTCTGCGATCGAAGAGGCATGCTTGGGTTTACCGCGCTGCGTGGAGAACTCGCCGCTGCCAGCCGGCTTTTTCATGGTGAGCGTATCCGGGGCATCTTTTGCCCCAGGGACGATCTCCTTCCATGTTTCATTGACCTGCTTCCAAAGATCATCATACGAACCGGTGTTC
>JAEURE010000475.1 GCA_016789485.1 Anaerolineales bacterium
TCAACAGTCGTGATGGTGACTCACACGCCTGAATTTGCTGAATATGCAAGCCGTACAATTCACCTTTTTGATGGGCAAGTAGTAACAGAGAACTTCAAGAGCACAGCAAAAGCTGCATAATTTTTACATTTACAGCCCGAACGCTTAGGATTAACCATGATTTCACTTCGTAATCTTTCAAAATACTACTCAGCCGGAGCGCTTAAAACCTATGTGCTACGCAACATCACCCTTGATATAAACGAAGGTGAATTTGTGTCCATTATGGGTCCTTCCGGTTCTGGCAAATCCACCTTGCTTCATATTCTGGGAATGCTCGATGAAGCAAGTGAAGGAGAGTACCTTTTTCTCGACAAACCGGTTCACAAATTTTCCGAGAAGCAGCGCAGCGAGCTGCACAAAGACCATAGTGGGTTTGTGTTTCAGAGCTACCACCTTATTGATGAGTTGACGGTCTATGAGAATATTGAAACTCCCTTGCTTTACCAAAGCGTAAAGAAAGACGAGC
>JAEURE010000476.1 GCA_016789485.1 Anaerolineales bacterium
GTTTCAATGCCTCAATCGGCGGGAACGGGATTCAGACCCACCACCACCAGCCTGTACGCGCACGCGCGGGGGGAGTTTCAATGCCTCAATCGGCGGGAACGGGATTCAGACTAAGACGGTCATAACATTCACCATATGTGCCTACGAAGTTTCAATGCCTCAATCGGCGGGAACGGGATTCAGACCACTTTTGCTGGTAAGAATGTTCCGCTTATTCTGCTGTTTCAATGCCTCAATCGGCGGGAACGGGATTCAGACCGGGAGGTACATCCCGGATTACGTTGGTGGCAGTCTAGTTTCAATGCCTCAATCGGCGGGAACGGGATTCAGACTGAGAAGAACCGTTATCGGACGTGAATTGGAAGGCGTTTCAATGCCTCAATCGGCGGGAACGGGATTCAGACGGATCATGGGGTACGGCCTCGCACTGGGTAATTGTGGTTTCAATGCCTCAATCGGCGGGAACGGGATTCAGACTCGATTGCTAGGCCACTATCGCCG
>JAEURE010000477.1:0-242 GCA_016789485.1 Anaerolineales bacterium
GATGATGTTATCGCGCAGTTCATTGAGGCGTTCTTCGCTGGCCTGGTTAATGGCAGCACGTTTCTCCAGGCGGCGCTTGACGCTCTTGATGAGTTCCTGGGCGGTGAAGGGCTTGGTGAGGTAGTCATCCGCGCCCGCCTCCATACCGACACGGATATCACTTTTCTCGGTTTTGGCGGTCAGGAAGATGAAGGGTACGGTCGTGGCAGCGCCCTGTTCGCGGAGTTCAGCCAGAACGCCAT
>JAEURE010000477.1:252-500 GCA_016789485.1 Anaerolineales bacterium
CGAGCGCGACTCCCTTTACCCCGTCACTGGCTCCGAAGACCTCGTAGCCTTCGTAATAGAGCATTTCCAGGACATCTTTGCGGAGCGCATCAGCATCTTCGATCACCAAAATGCGCGTAGGAGACATGGCAATTTCCCCTCACCTGACCCACTACATGGACTAGAAGTACAACAACATGAAGCCCCTCACATCATTATAGTTCGACAGGCTGTTTCGCAAGCCTTGAGAAGTGATCCAGTGTTCATTT
>JAEURE010000047.1 GCA_016789485.1 Anaerolineales bacterium
TTTTTGGTCCGAGAATGTTGTGCTTAAGCAAACGGTCGATCACGCGCATGCTGGATCTTGACAAGCTATCGTATTCGTCTGATTCATGCTCGGCTGTGTGGATGTGGAAACCTGTCCCATCCGGTGCAGCGGCACGGCAGGCTTGCAGCGTGGCGCCGGAAAGTGTCAGACTGGCATGAAGCCCGAAGGCGGCAGCTAGGCGTGGGTGAGGGGTTGAAGCGAGACGTTTCGAGAAGCGGACGTTTTCATTGATTCCCGCGTTTGCTTTGTCTGTTCCATCGCGATCTGTCACTTCATAACACAACACGCCACGCAAGCCGCTTTTATCCACAGCGTCGGCAATGACATCCAGTGATCCGTCAATGAAGTTTGGCGAGGCATGGTGATCGATAAGGGTGGTTGTGCCGTGTTTGATGGCGTCCACGAGGCAGACGAGGGCGGAGTATCGAACGGCTTCCGCGTCGAGTGAACGGTCTAATGGCCACCATAGTTTTCTCAATATTTCAGGGAAATCCTTTGGCGCGGGGCCGGGGATCGCCATGCCGCGCGCGAACGCGCCGTAAAAATGAGTGTGCGCACAAATGCCGCCGGGCATTACGTACTGCCCGTTGGCATCAGTTGGTTTTGTTTTTGGATATTTGGCTGTCAACGCCTTGGTGGTGCCAATCTCTTTGATGTGATCGCCTTCGATATAGATGGCGTGGTTTACAAGAACGCGGTTGGGAGATTCCCATGTGATGACATTTGCATTTGTTATTAGCATGATTAACCGAATCCGTATTGACTGGGATGTGGAAGATTGACTCCGGATAAGCTGATCTCCCAAAGGGTGTTATATGCGGCTTCCCGTAGTTCGGGGTCGTCTTTGTAAATTGCGTTGTAGAGCTGGTTGATGACGCCTTCGTTGGGAGTGTATTTCAGGAAGGGCAGCGCGGCGATACGCGCATCTGGGTCATCGCCTTTGAGAGCCGACAGAAGAATATCCGTGGCAGGGACGCCGGGTGAGATCCCCATGCCTTGTTTTCCGGCAAATTCAATCAGCCAGGGCGTGTCGGAGGGTGCGCGGAGTTTGCTTGGCGCAAGGGAGCCTGCGTTCGCTCTGGCGTCCAGCACTTCGGTGGCGGCATTACGGACAACCCATTGTTCATCTTCCACTTGCAGTTTTTTGAGAGTATCCAAAGCCCATGTGTGATGAACGCGGCCAAGTCCGTAGACAACTGCGCGGCGTAGGAGAATATCGTTGATTGTGGTGCCGTCGCGCAGCATGGAATAGCCTTCATTTTCATCATTTGCAAGCGCTTCACCGGCTGCGCGGCGAATGTCCTCGTCTCCTGTGAGCAGAGTCTGTGCGACGATTTCCAGGGATTCGTTCGTTCCAATGGCAACCAGTGCCATACAGGCTGCCCTGCGCACAGAAAGGCTGGGAGCTCCCATTACGTTTTCCAATGAGTGGATCGCCTTTACATCGCGCATTGCGCCGGAGCCAAGTACAGCCAGTTGAACAAGCTCAAATGAAAGCGATGTGGAGAATTGACGGAATAAAGTGGCGGCGCTTGGGTCATTGCTGGTGACAAAGGCTGCCATGGCTTGTCCACGCAAACTGAGCGGGATGCCTTCCGTCTGCATGATGGCAGCCAAAGCGCTAAATAACTTTCCACGCCAGGGAGCATTTTTCGGCGCATCACGCAGCCAGCGTGCTGCTGCAAAAAGCGGACGATGAATGGGGAGACGTGACACATCAATCAACGACTGTACCAGTTTGCTGGCGTCTCCATGTGCAGCAAAATATCTCATGGCTAGATATTTGCCAGACCAGTCCGGTTGACTGAGTATTGCATCTTCCACGTTGTATTGTGCCAGGGAGTGTCCAGCCAGATAGCCTGCAAAGACGGGATGCGTGAACCTCATTTTGTTGTGCGGATGCGTGATCAAAAGTCCGCTGGCCGCCATTTTTCCAAGCAAACCCGAAGTTGGCCGGGCGACAACCTTTTCAATCTTCTTTCCTTTTTGCGGCTTCGTATCTTCCTTAGCCTCGTCTGTGGTTTCCTGGGACGATGGTTCAGAGTTTTCGTCTTCTGTGTTGTCTTCAACGACTTCAAATGACTTGACCCAGGCGCGGGCTTTGCGCGGATCAAAGATCGGCTGCGAATTTAACATCACCTGCATGCCAAGTGTTTCTAGTGCTGCCAAAGGAGTATTCGCAGGGGCAACGCGGCGGATATGTGTGGCGATTATTTCAAGAATGTGTGGTCCCAGGATGTCGCCAGCATACGCGCCCCAGGCTTTGAGAGTCAACTCAAGGGGAGTTAAATGTGTATTGTCAGCACCCAGCCAAATGTTGAGCAAGATCGAGTCTACCTGGTCGGGGCTGTTTTGAGACCACACTTCCATTGCGACAGTACGTGACCATAGCTCTCCCCATTGCTCCATGAATTTCTCGCTTTGCAGTTTAGACCATGTGCAAAGTGTAAGCGGCGCGAAACCAATTGGGATTAAACCATCCAGATATTCTGGCGCGCCAGTGGTCACAATGCGCGTTTGGGGATAGTTCTGGAGAATGATCTTGAAATATTCAGAGATTACCTGTTGACTTTCAGGCGGGATCTCATCGAATCCATCCACAAGCAGCAGAGCATGTCCGTTTTTGAATGTGTTTTTGAAAAAGTCCGGCAACTTGCCTACATCGAACAAAGGCGCGTGTTCAGAGGCGGCGTCGATTAATGGATTAAGTGCGTCTTTTGGATCGGCAATTGGAAGCCTAAGGTCGGCGACGTGAACAAGGAATGGAACATGGCTTTTTAGCGCGCCAAGTTTTTCGCTTCGATTCGCAGCCAGAGATGCGAGGTGAGCGAGAGACACTGTCTTCCCGACACCTGGCTGTCCGACGATGGCTATATTGGCGTTTCCAGCCAGCGCTTCTGAAAGAGTTAACATCTGCGGCTGATAGACTGCTGCGATCTCGGGCCAGGCAGGCAGAGATGGAAGTGTCTGCGTGATTACATCTTCGAACTTTGGTGGCATGCCGGGTTCCGCATTTTGCAGCGGGGCGATGACCAGAGGTTCTTGGATAATTTCATCCAATGCGAAAAGTTGAGCGGCGAGGTGCATTCCCTGAGCCCGCCGTAATGTGATGCGGCGATGATTTTCTTCAACGGTATTTGTCTTCCTGCTTTCGGCCGCCTCGCGTTGTTCCTTCAGATTGGCGCGCATTTCGTTCCACAAGGGGCGCGCCCGCGTAAGCAGCAACCAGAAAATGGTGGCAGAGGCAAAGCCAAGGAGGAAGGAGAATGGATGGACTTCGATTTGGAACATGTGTATTGATTAGTTCACAAAGAGGATGCGTCCGCAGGAGGGACAATTAACAAGCTGTTTTTGAGAGCGCGCATTTTGTTGGAAGGATGCGTTCACGGTTGTGCCGCAGGATGTGCAGGCGTTGTCAACGATCTCTGACACTGCGACACCGCGCTTCTGGCGGCGCAAGTTTTCATAAATTTGCAGCAATCCGCTTTCAATGGGAGCAAGGGCCGCTTCTCGTTCCTCCGTGAGTCTTTCGAGTTGTTTTAAAAGCGTGGATTGTTCTTCCAATAACTTGCCATGTTCGCTTCCGAGACGAGCCTGCATCTTTTCCAGTTTCGTTTTCGCATCCTGTAATTCGGCATCTGCAGCTTCCGCTTTCATCATCGACTCGAGCTGGCGTTCTTCCAGCGTGACGAGATATTTTTTTAGCGACGCTATTTCTTTTTGCAGATCCTGCAATTCTTTTGGGTTTTTTACATTTCCGCTATACAAACTGGATTCTGCCTGTTCGATCTTTATTTTTTGCGCATCCACTTCCGCTTCTGCGGTCTTCGTTTCATGGCTTATCCGGTGGTTTTCGGTTTGAGTGGTTTCCACGTTTTGAAGCGCAGTTTTTAATTCAATATCATTTTCGAGAGTTTGACGAATGGCTTCCAGCTGGGTGCGGGCGCGGTCTATTTGACGGTCAACTTGTTGCAGGCGGAAAAGTCCAAGAGAGGCGCTCATAACTTGAATTATATACGATGTACGAAAAAAAGACCCGTTTTGGTTGGAAACGGGTCTGAAGGTTATTGAATTGCAACGTTGAAGTAATTGTACACAGCTTGTGTCAGGTTCACGAACAGCGGATTCGTATTTTCCCAAATATTTTGCACAGGATGATAGGTATAAATGGAAAGGACAAAATTGCCGCCGGGAGAGTACACAATGCCAACATCGCTTGTGTCATGCATGATGCCGTCTCTAGAGAGGACGTAGCCGTGCTTGTGCGGGACAAGTGTGCCGTCCGGGACGCCGCCTTGTATCAATGAACCAAGCTTGTCCTGAGCCATAAAATTGATCAGAAGCTGGCAGGTTTGTGGATTGAGTTTGTCCGGAAAAGCGGCAACCAGTGCGCCGCCTCCATTTTGTGCACATTGATAGATGTCAGCAAGCAGGGATCCCATTTCGGAGGGCGTGGTTTGAGAATATGGGTCAGGGTCAGCAAAAACATCCGCTCTTTGATTGCCCGGGGTGAGACGCCCGGGTAAAAGGTTGGGTGCCCCCAAATAGAACATACCTCCCAGAAAAGTGCTGCTCAGGCCTAGGGTTTCCATATTTTGGGTGACGATGACGGGTCCGTTGGTTTTGTCGATGCGTTCAAGAACCTGGTCTGTTGCAGAATTATCTGAGCGGCCCAGGACACGTGAGATGATATCTGCCGTGGTGGCATCCAGGTTGCTGCCACGATTGATTAAGTAGGAAGCGACGATGGGGACCTTGATGGTGCTGGATGCGGTGAATGCAATATCGGGTTCCACCGAGATTTCCTGTTTGTTGTTCATGGCAAAATGGATTTCCTGCCCATTTTGCAGGTCTTTCATGTAAAAGCCGATCAGCCCGTCAAAGTTAGAGACGGTGACGATCTGCTTGAGCAGAATAGCGAGATTCTCCATTGTCGGACGTGCCGCAGTGCTGCGTGTATAAGAAAGCGCGACAGAGCGGTTATTTGGCGATCTTAATGCGTCTGAAATGAGTTGAACGGCACGGTCAAGGTCAAGAGTCTGTCCGGGTGCGCCGGGCAGGAAGGAGGTCCCGCCTGGAATCGGTTGGGCGGGAGCAGGGGGCTGGTCATAGCGCAGTGCAATCTCATTTTGCAAATAGTCCCGCAGACGATCCTCAGAAACGGAAGAACTTAAGGGGATTTGTGTTTCAGGTGGAATACGGTTCCAGATCGAATCCCAGAATCCACCCCAAAAAGAACCGCCCGTACGGCTTAGATCAGCGGCGGCGAGCATGGTTTCCACGTCAATTGTAAAACCGACAGCGTTTGGCTCGATATGGATTATCGCGTTATCATAATTTGCTTCAATGGGAGATGTATACACTTCGAGCAGGCGCTGCGAAGCCTCGGCAGGTGATAACCCGCCAACAGGGATGCCAGCGATCGTCATGTTCGCGGGATAATTGTTTCGTTGGCGGCTGTAACTGATCAGGGAAAGGATCGTCAGCACCAGCGCGACGGTCAGGAATAAAATGGACACACCCCGAAGGATGGTATTGGTATTGCGGTTTCTCACTCGTCCTCCAAGATCATGATGAAAATCACGCAAAAAGTATAACATACCAAAATAGGGCGCTTGTGCTAGAATAGATTAGCCAGTACCTTGGCATATTTCTCCTCAAAGGATGGATATGTTACGCTCTTTCCTCATCTACCTTTCCAAGGCCGCATGGGCCCAAAATCTTGTCACAAATTGGGGATTCGCATGGCGGACGGCATCTCGTTTTATTGCGGGGACAAAACTTGAAGAAGCAATGCGCGTTGTACGCGAATTGAATGCCAAGGGGATAAACGCAACTTTGGATCACCTCGGTGAACACACGAATACGCCTGAAGAAGCCCAGCAAGCTACGGATGATATTTTTGCGACTCTGGACGCTCTCGGAGCTGATCCAGAGGCGAGGGGCAACGTCTCCATCAAACTGACGCAGATCGGCTTAAGTCTCGATGAAGGCTTGTGTGTTCAAAATTTAGAGCGCATCCTTGCACGCGCAAAACAGAACAACACCTTCATTCGCATTGATATCGAGGATACGCCATACACTGACAAGACGATCAACCTGTACTATCTCATGCGCGAAAAAGGCTATAACAATGTTGGTACGGCGGTCCAGTCTTATTTGTTTCGTGCGGAAGCGGATACACGCCGCATGGCTCAGGATGGCGTGCCCATTCGCTTGGTAAAAGGCGCTTATAAAGAGCCGCCTGATAAAGCCTTCCCAAAAAAAGCGGATGTGGATGCCAACTACGATCTGCTTGCAAAGATTCTTATTGATGCATCCATTGCATTTAATACAAAGTTATCGGCAAACGGACGGATTCCCCCCATCCCCGCAATTGCATCTCACGATGAAAAACGGATCGCGTTTGCGAAATCCTATGCTGAGAAGGCGGGCCTGTCGAGGGACGGCTTGGAATTCCAGATGTTATATGGCATTCGCAGGGATTTGCAGGAAAAGCTCGCCGAAGAGGGCTATCCTGTGCGAGTGTACGTCCCATTTGGAACGCATTGGTATCCATATTTCATGAGGCGTCTTGCGGAGAGGCCAGCCAATATTTGGTTCTTTGTTTCGAATTTCTTCAAAGGATAGATAAAAAAGAACTCGGGAGTTCCCGAGTTCTTTTTTATCTATCCTTAATTACGAAGTGTTTTCGGGGAAAAGGACTGACCAGCACTTGTCATCACCAGCAATCAATCCTAATCCGCTTCGGAACGGTTTTTCACAGGGTTCTGCATTGAAAGCATGCGCCAGATCTACTGCTGCAGGGGAGAAATAGGCGATGGCTTCACAGTGCAGGCGTCCCTCGGATTCGAGCCGCATGAAGACCGCCATGTCCAAAGGTTGCCCTGCAGACAGGAAGCGTGGAAGAAACATTTCACGAATCGCTTCGGATGGTTCACCCGCCATCATGCCGTCACCGAGAGTGAGACGATGCCATAAGAGTTCCGTGGGTTGATTATAAGATAGAGAAAAGAAGAAACCCTTAAAATATCACAACGTTCTCCCCAACCTAGGCGAATCTGAAAAGGATTCCGAAAAATAATAATATTTGCTTGCAGTCAGGAGTTATCGTTTACAATCTTGTTATGCTCCTCGCGCTCGTCACCGGCTCCGCTCACAGACTTGGCAAAGCCTTTGCTTTGTCTCTCGCCCGCATGGGATATTCCATTGCGCTGCATTATCGCGGCTCAGCGACAGAAGCAGAGCAAACCGTCAAAGAGATTCGCTCTCTCGGTGTGGATTGCCTGCCCATCCGCGCAGACTTGATCATGCCTGAAAAGATAGACTTTCTTTTTTCTCTGGTGGACGAATTTCATATGCCATTGAAAGTGGTGGTCAACTCGGCGGCGATAATGCCGGTTGGGAATCCACGTGAACTGGAGTTGCATGATTGGGACTCCGCTCTGGATCTCAATTTGCGTGCTCCGTTTCTCATTGCCCAACACGCCGCCGAACGTATGACCGATGGTGGATTGATCGTCAACATTTCTGATATCGGCGCGCAAAAAGCATGGAGCCGCTATCCATCGTACACAGTGAGTAAAGCAGGCTTGGAGTCGCGTACAAAAATGCTTGCACGAGCGTTTGCGCCCGGTATTCGCGTCAATGCCATTGCGCCGGGGCTTGTGCTCCCCTCGGATGTAGTCACAACGGAAACGTGGAACAAACTGGTCGAAAGACTACCTCTCAAACGTGCTGCCACTTTGGACGAGATCACTTCCGCTCTCGAATTTCTTATCAAAAACGAGTATATTACTGGCCAGACCATCGTCGTGGACGGCGGATATTCATTGATCTGATATAGCCTGATTCTTAACTCTTGACCTCCTCATGCCTTCCTTAAAAAAACTTTCCCCCGATCTCTTAATCTCTATTCTCTTAATAATATCCACCCTGTATTACGCTTTCAGCTTTGTGGATTTTTCGATCCCGCCGTTTGAAGATGCAGCCATGCTCATGCGCTATGCCCAGCATCTTGCTGGCGGTCATGGGATTGTTTGGAATATAGGCGGCGAACCTGTAGACGGCGCAACCGATTTTCTTTTTATGGCTGCTTCTGCCACACTGATCAAACTTGGTTTTACGGTGGGTCAATCTGTTCGTGGGCTTGGATTCGTTTCGCACATTCTCACGGTTCTCATCATCTACTGGACGAATCGCCGCATCAACAGCGGTAGTATCCCTCTTTCTTTCTTAAGTGGACTTTACCTCGCCGTAGGCACGGGGCTGTCTTATGTCTCTGCTTATTTTGGGACTCCTTTCTTTGCTCTCGCCGCCGCCTCCAGCTGGGCTTTGGGCTTGCTTCTGATTAAAAAAGAGAATCCAAGCTTTTGGCTTTCCCTCGCCTTTGCCCTGAGCGGACTTGTGACTGGCTTGATCCGCCCTGAGGGAGTCATTCTCGCTTCGTTGATGTTGCTTTCTGTCATCGTCATGCGCGGACTCAAGAACTCAATCTCGATCATCATTATTTTTGGCGTTGTATTTGCAACCCTTGGCGGCGCGTATTTTCTCTGGCGTTGGAATTATTTTGGGTATCCGCTTCCCAACCCGTTTTACAAAAAAGGGGATAGTGGATGGAAATGGGACTCCTTCCAACATTCCATGCAGAATGCGTTGCGTTTGTGTCTGCCGATGGTGTTTGTATTCATTTATGGGTTCCGTTCCAATGAAACCACCAAGCGGACAATTGCCTATCTCACTCCTATCCTCGGGTTTGCCGCTGCCTTTGGCATGATCTCAGATGAGATGAACTACGGCGCCCGCTTTCAATATGCAATCGTGCCAATTGCGCTCATGTCGTGGATTCCGTTGTTGAATGGAATCAAATTTAATTGGCTCGAGCAATTCTCGGCACGGGAAAGAAGCGTGTATCTTGTTGTGCTGGTCAGCCTTTCTGCGGGACTCGTCTATTACGCATGGTTCCAGAATTGTTCCCTCACATCTTTCCAGCAATCCTGTGATCGCCCGTACGAACAGGACGGCCGCTTTGAAATGGCGAAGATGCTGGCAGAATATCGTGGCAAGGGATATGTGATCGCGACAACCGAGGCGGGTTTGCTTCCTTATTATTCGGGCTGGGACGCGGTGGATACCTGGGGATTGAACGATCAATTTATTGCCCACAATGGTGCGTTGACGGTGGAATATCTTGATGAATACAAGCCGCAGATCATCATGTTCCATGATTATTACTCTTCACTTGTCCCGCCGAAATTAATCGAAAAGAATCTTGCCCAGCGCTGGTTCAGCATGACAATTTTGATGAAGACCTATGCCGAGGAGAATGGCTATGTTCTGGCCGCCATTTTTGGGGACAGTCCCTACGATACCCATTATTATTATGTGCGGACGGATTTTGAAGACAGCCAGGAGTTGGTTAAAAGAATTTCCGAGATGAAAAATTACTATTATCCAACCACGGGGAAGCGTTCGATCAATTATGCCGAATATCCTGAGCCGTAATCTGGACAATAGACAATGAACGATAGGTCGTTATTGTTGACCATATCAAAACTTTATTTCTGGAGACTCAATCATGTCTGAAGCTGCTGAACTTGCTGAAAAACTAAAAATCGAAGGTGAACGAATACTTCAATTCTTTTCTGGATTAAGTGAAGTCGATTGGACGAGAGAGGTTTACACGGAAGGGACGACCTGGAGTGTCCGCAGCGTGCTTTCGCATTGTGTCACCTCCGAGCGTGGATTGGTCAAGTTGTTCGAGGCAATTCGGCAGGGTGGCGCAGGTGCGGCTGATGATTTCTCGATTGACGACTACAATGCCGCGCAGCAGGAAGAGACAAAGGAACTTCCTGCTGCTGAATTACTGGAGCAGTACAAGGAAGTCCGTGCAAGCTCTGTGACCTGGGTTTCAAGTTTGAAAGATGAAGAGTTGGAAATTGCCGGGCGGCATCCGTTCCTGAATGAAACGGTCATTCGCGAAATGATAAAGATGCTCTACATCCATAATCAATTGCACTATCGCGATACGAAAAAGGCGTTGAAATAATGCATCTTCCTCCTTTTAAACTCGAACGATATTTTGCCAAATATGAATTCAACACGGAATTCCTGCTCTGCTCCTCGGACTGTGAAGCCATGTCCATTGCGGATTTGCTGACTTTGGAGGAAGGTGCGGCAGAGAAGTTCCAAAAGGTGTGGCTGGGTTATACCGAATCACAGGGTAGCCCAGCGTTGCGAAACGAGATTTGTGGCCTGTATACTTCTATGCAGCCTGAGGACATTCTTGTCCATACTGGCGCGGGAGAGGCGATCTATCTTTTTATGTACGCTGCTTTCCAGCAAGGTGACCATGTCATCGTGCATTCGCCAGGCTATCAATCTCTTGCGGAAGTAGCCCGTTCTGTCGGTTGTGATGTCAGTCCGTGGCTGGCGCGGGAGGAGAACGGCTGGGCGCTGGATATGAACGAACTCCGCCATCTGATGCGCTCAAACACCAAAGGTATCGTCATCAATACGCCGCATAACCCGACGGGTTATTTAATGTCTCGCGTGGATTTTGAAGAATTAAATAAGTTCGCGCAGGAAAATAATCTGATCCTGTTCTCGGACGAAGTCTACCGCGAGTCTGAATACGATCCCACTGACAGACTCCCTGCCGCTTGTGATATGGGCGAGCATGCCGTTTCGCTCGGTGTCACTTCCAAAACCTACGGGTTGGCAGGTCTGCGCATCGGATGGATTGCGACAAAGAACAAAAGGATCTACCAGAATATGGCGTCGCTTAAAGATTACACGACCATCTGTAATTCCGCGCCCAGCGAATTTCTCGCGGAAGTTGCCATGCGTCACCGTGAAAAACTGGCAAATCGAAATATTTACATCATTAAACACAATCTTGCTATCATTGACGAACTGTTTATCAATCATCCATCCCTTTTCTCATGGCATCGCCCCAAAGCAGGCTCAATGGGCTTCCCAAAACTCTTGCAGGGAAATGTCGAATCCTTCTGCGATGACCTTGTCAAAAAAGCAGGCGTGCTTCTTCTGCCTGGCTCTGTCTATGATGATACCCACAACCACTTCCGCCTAGGTTTGGGACGGATGAACCTTCCGCAAGCAGTGGCGCGGTTGGAAAGTTTTCTTGCTTCGTAATTGGTTTTTTTCTTAAATAGCTATGATGATGCAAATTAATAAGTGTATAAGCGGTATGATGTATAAGTTTAGTGCGGTTTGTGTTTTTTGCATTCTGTGCAGGGCGAAAGAAGAAATAATGACGCCAAGCAAAATTACAGGAAATAATAAAAAAATGATGCTTATCAATAGGTGAAAATCGCCCCCATAGAAAGTAGCGCCCGGGTATTTATTTTCTCCTATATTCATAAATATCCCTAAAAATCCACAGCACCCCCCTGCTGTTACCAATACTGCAATAGCAATTGTCGTAACTATATTAAAATATGAATCTAATTTTTTGTTGGAATTGTCGCTTGTGTTGGTATCCATTTTTTTAAGTACCATCCTTTGTGATTTTATCCTTGATTATTGCCATTAATTATAAACCTTACAGAAAAAAATAAATTGCTAAAACTCTCCCGCCCCCTCCACCTTCTTCTCGCCGCGTTGACTTATATCCTCGGCGCGAGTGTCCCTGCTTATCTCGGTATTCCCATTCAAACGCTGCCTTTTGTGCTTGGGCTCGTGAGTGTCCTTCTTGCACAAACGGGTATGGCACTATTTGGCGAAGTTTTTCGTCCGCACAATGAGCCGCTTTTGGATGGTGAAACGCCCCAGCAAAAAGAGACTCTTCGAAACAACATGCTTTACATCTCAGTTGGCCTGCTTGCCACCTGCGGCCTGATTATCTTTATTGTTTTCCTAAATCATAACCTCACTCTTTCTTCTTTTCTCTTTCTTCTTTCCTCCATCCTTCTCACCC
>JAEURE010000048.1 GCA_016789485.1 Anaerolineales bacterium
AATCCATATACTTACTGTTCCATACATTTGGCACGCTGATGATTTTTCCGTCACGACGGATGCGTCCCTGCCTGTGACTGTTCTCGATTCCGGAACGAGCCGTACCGCGCGAAACTCCGCTGCCGATGCTTTTGATATACAACTCCAAATTCGTTGCACTTGGAAGTTTGCCCGCCGTGTATGCGATCAAACAGTCGGATGGCACCACGTCGAAGCCGCCGCCTGGTAACAGCATCACACCTGCGCGTTTCGCGTTTTCGTCCATCGAGGCCAATGCCTCAAAACCTTCGATCTCGCCGCTGATATCCACATAATGTTTTTTGTTGCGAATACAAGCCTCTGCCATTTGGCGAAAGGTCAACACGAACGGACCCGCGCAATGCAAAACCGCATCGGCTTCCTGCAAGGCAGAATCCAATGCGGCGGTGTTATCCAATGTGAAGGTGCGATACTCCAGCTTGTATTTTTCTGCCTGCGCTCGTAATTGATTTTCATCCCGCCCCGCGAGGATCAATTGCAATCCTTCTTTGATTGCCTGCTCCACGATCAGCTGCCCCGTGTACCCGTACGAACCATACACCAGAATTTTTTTCATGAACGCTCCGTCCACGAGGGATGTGCATATTTTTCTTTGACTAATTCTTCAGCTCTTTGGATTTCGGATGGAGACATTTTGCCACGCTCGAACTGGATACCCAACTCCGCCTCAAACCCTCGGACGAAAGCCTGGGCAGCTGTTTCCCAATCAGTTCCCACACCTAAAACTGATTCGACGGTTGTAGCGCGTGCGAGGAGTCTTTCCTTGGCTGTGTCTCGCGCATCTTCGTTTTCAAAAATAAGCGCATCGCAAATGCGGGTGAGATTACCTTTCAATGGAAGGGAGCCATGTTGCAGCACGCCTTCCTTTTTGCGTGCCTGTGCCGAGCCAATTAACTTTTTCCCATCTACTGTGATCTCGTATGTGGACGGGACTTCAAAGCAGACGGGATTCAAATTCTGCTGGGTGTGTCCGTCTTCATGTTCCTTCATTTCCACAGGCACACTCAGCGACTTCACCGCATGGAGCAATGCCTGAGCCAGTCGGTTGTACGATTCCAGCACACCGCCTGCCAGCACGGGTTCATTCGCGCTGCCTGTCACAGAGTAAGTCAATTCGTCCGTATGCAGGATCGCCCGTCCCCCAGTCACGCGGCGGACAACGTCCCAGCCGTGGGATTTGAGTCGTTCAACATCCACATCTTTGAAAGATTGAGCATGTCCCAATGAAAGGCAGGGAGGATTCCATGAATATAAGCGAAGAGTAGGTTTTGATTCGCCGCGATAAATATGTTCGAGAATGGATTCGTCCACGGCCATATTCCATGCGCCTGTGGACGGGGGAGTGTAGAGAAGTCGCCAGGTTGTCATAAGCTGATTATAAATGTGACAGCCACTTTCAAGGTGGCTGCCACATGATTACGCAATCTTCAAAAACTCTTCCGCTGCTTCTTCGAGAGATTTCTCATCCAAACTCTCCAGCGGATGGCGGAGAGGCCAACTTGGCAGGCCGTAAATTTTATGAAGCAACCCTTTGAGCACAGGGGCAATGGGGGAGTAGTGCTCCAGAAAATGACGCTGTTCGGTGACCTTTGCCTGAATTTCGGATGGGTCTTTGCCTTCCTGAAACAAATCCCAGATTTGACGCAAGTTGTCGGAAATTAAGTTGGCGGGAGCGGTGATCGCGCCTTGTGCGTTGTTTTTCAGCGCGTGATGAAAATAGGAATCTGTGCCGTTCAAGACGAACAGTTCTTTCCCGAAGCGTTGACACACTGCGGCAGCGAAAGCTTCATCGTGGGAAGAGTCTTTGATGCCTGCGAATTGATTGGGGAATTTTGTTCTGAGTCTTTCGAGCAGATCTAATGAAAAGCCGACGCCTGTCATGACGGGAATGTGATAACCGAGTAAGTTTTTTCCCTGTGGTACAGCTTTTTCAATTAATTCACTGAACCATTTGAACAATCCATCATCTGTGGCTTTGCGGAAATAATAGGGAGGCAAGACAACGACGCCGTCATAATTTAGTTCAAACGCAAGTTTGGTCAGTTCGATGGTTTCGCTGAGGCTGGGTGTGCCTGTGCCTGCAAGGAGTTTGAATCCGCGCAGTTGGTTGCGGACCACACGCACGGAGCGCATAAAGGTTTCGCGTTCTTTTGGCGAGAAGGATGGTCCCTCGCCGGTGGTGCCGAATAGCAATGCGCCGTGGCATCCGCGTGAGGCGAGAAAATGTAAAAGAGCGGGAGCAGTTTCAAAGTCAAAGGAAGAGGCGTCTGCTTTGAGAGGAGTCACTGCCGCGGCGTAGACTCCTGCNAGTGGATGAAGGTCAGGCATGTCTATTCGTTCTCTTCAATGAATTGCTTGGCTGCGGTCGCAGGCGGTTGAAGAGGCTGGCCTTCTTCTTTGGATAAGTAATGCTGGTGGTCGAGAGTCCACAGGTATAAGTCGCCTTCGGTTTTACCAGGAAATTCTTTTAAGATGCCGCTTTTGCGAATGACTTCGATGATGGGCAGGTAGACCGTATCGTACCAATGCGCCACGGCTTCTTCTTCCGAAATATCGCGCTTGAGATCGATGCCCATGAAGTAACGATGCACGGCAATGTGTTCGAGCATGCGTTCAAAGCCATCGGGGATGTTTAATTTTATATTGGCTTTGGGGCGAATCCGATCCAGCCCGCTGCGCTCGAGAAAGTCAACTTTTGCGCCGAGGATTTCCAGGTCTTCGGGTTTGATGTCTGGTGTAATGTTGACGCGAGTGGCACATTCGCGCACTTCGGCTTCGATAAAGATCTGTCCCTGTCCGCGCGCGACAGAAACGCGGTGATGACCGTCCACAACAAAATAGACATCACCCACTTTGTATAAAACCACGGGCGGGAGATTGATGTCTTGATAAAAAGCGCGGTCAACTTTTTGCCAGCGGCTGGCAAGTTGATCTTCCTTCGGAAGGAAAGCGCGGTCAAATTCATGATAACGGTTCAGACTCCCTGCAATTTGTTCCACACGAACCGTCTTTACTCCCCGATAAATGGGTCCGCCAATGCGCAGCTTCTCCTTGATCTCGTCGTAGGAGAGCAACGTGGTGGTGTGTTTGCCCGACACCACAGAGAATACCTGGTTGATAAAGGATTTAAAGCGCGCCCTGCTAAAATCTGCACGTGTGCGTTCGTGTAATTCGTCTGACATTCCTGCTCACTTTCGTTATTTAAACTTCCAATATTTTATACGGATAAACATTAATGATCTTTGTTGCGCCAACGACTGTTTCCTGGGTTTCAAGGTTGTTCCTGTAAAAGTGTGTATGACCATGAAAATGATATCGCGGCTTGGCGATGCGGATCAGCCAATTCAACGCTTTCAATCCGTGGTGGGCGGGGTCAAAGAGATCGTCATGAATCCCGTAGGGTGGAGAGTGGCTGATGAGAATGTCCATTGCACGGCCATAGCGGATGCGATTGATCAGCAACTGTGGAAGCATTTGGATCACCCGCAGGTATGACTCTATTTGGGTATATTGGTTGACTCCGTCTGGGCGGTAGCGGATGCATCCGCCAAAGCCGCCGATCAAAAGATCGTTAACCGATTCGGTTTTCAGGTCCAGATTGATGCCGCCTTCGGCTCTTGAACGCTTATCTCTCAGGCTGAATTCAGGGTCATGGTTGCCTGGTACATAGTACATGGGGGTGTTCAACATGGTGACGATGTATTCCAGATACGTGTACGGCATGTCGCCGCATCCGAGAATCAGTCTTACATCTTGAAAGTGTCCGCTGGAAGCCAGCGAGTACATGCGGTCTATGACCTGGTCGCTTACCGCTAGAATTTTCACGCTGCCAATTGTGCCGTAGAAGTTGTTTCCATGCAAGCCCGCCTGCCGGCAAAATTGCACCCGCAGGCATTTGCAATTCCCTCCAGTGCACACTATAATTCATTAATTCAACTGGTAAGCAGGAGCTACTTCTGGAAACAAGGAATATTACATCCCCAATCGGTTCGGGTTCAGGAGATCGGACCCCCCGCCAGCAATTGCAGGCGGGGATCACGCTCGTTAATCGATATAACATCCAGGATGTGATCGGTGTCGGGGGAATGGGTTCGGTGTACCGCGCCAGAGATCTGCATTTTCCAAATGTTGTGAAGTTGGTGGCGGTAAAAGAGATGATCAACCAGGCTCCCGATCCGCTTGTGCGCCAGACGATCGTGCAAAATTTTGAGCGTGAGGCGAACCTGCTTGCCACTCTCAATCATCCCTCGATCCCACGAATTTATGATTATTTTACCCAGAACGACCATTCCTACCTTGTATTGGAATTCATTCACGGCAAAGACCTTGAAAATGTCATCGCCGATGCCAATGGATTTTTGCCTGAAGACCAGGTGATCAGTTGGGCGATCCAGCTTTGTGATGTGCTTGCCTATTTACATGGGCATAAGCCTGACCCGATCATCTTCCGTGATATGAAGCCTTCCAATGTCATGATCAATCATAATGGGGATGTGGTACTGGTCGATTTTGGAATCGCAAAAACGTTTCAGTCCGGGCAAAAGGGTACCATGATCGGTACAGAGGGATATTCTCCTCCTGAGCAATACCGCGGGGAAGCCACTCAAATTGCAGATATTTATTCATTAGGCGCTGCGTTGCATCATGCGATCACCCGCCGCGATCCGCGCCTTGAGCCGCCATTTTCCTTTGCAGAACGTCCCATCCGCCGCATCAACACCAATGTCTCAGTTGAGTTTGAAGCGGTCATCAATACTGCCTTGCAATACAATCCCGCCGACCGCTTTCAAAGCGCTGCTTCGATGAAGGATGCTTTGATGAATGTGGCCCGCAAGACAGGCACTCTTGCCAAACTTACATCTGCAGTTCCAGTCCCGACCGGTGGAGTCAAACCGCTCTGGTCTTTCAAGTGTGAAGATGAAATTCGGGGAACTCCATTCCTGCATCAGGGGATGTTGTATGTGGGTTGTTATGATAATAATTTGTATGCCCTGAGCGCAGCGGACGGACAATTCCAATGGAAATACGCGTCGGATGGAGGGATTGTTTCCCGTCCACTGGCTTTTGATAACAATCTATTCTTGTGTTCGGAAGATCAACGCCTGCACTGCATCAATCTGCGGACAGGCAAGGTGATTTGGACGTATTTTACGGAAGGTAAAATATATTCATCCCCGCGAATTTCTGATGGGCATATCTTCTTCGGTTCCGAAGACCAGGATCTGCATGCTGTGAACGCCACCACCGGACGAGCGATCTGGAAGTTTTCAACTGACGGCCCCATTTATTCCACACCGCTGCTTGCCAATGAGATGGTCTATTTCGGCACGGAATCAGGTTCTTTGTATGCCCTTGATTTTCGCGGGGAACTGAAATGGCGTTTTCAAGCCAAGCGGTCGATCACCTCGTCTCCGATCAACAAAGGCCAGGCGATTTATGTTACTTCTGTGGATGGAACGTTTTATGCCTTGGATGCAAAGAACGGCTGGCCGATCTGGAAGTTCCGTTTAGGGAAAGGCTCTGTCTCGTCTCCAGCTCTTGCCGATGACCTTGCGTTTGTCGGTGCGGCGGATGGTTTTATTTATTGCGTGGATATACGGACGGCCAAAGAAGTGTGGCGTTTCCGTACGGAAAACCAAGTCAGTAGTTCACCGACGGTTTACAAAGATTCCGTCTATTGCGGCTCTGTGGATGGGAGCATGTACTGTCTTGAGTACCGCACAGGCCGTCTGCGTTGGAAATTTGAATCACAGGCGGCAGTTACCGGTTCCCCGGTTGTTTTTGATGATATTGTTTATTTTGGTTCAACAGACCATCATGTCTATGCTCTGTTCGCCTAAAAGGAGTTCTCGTGGCTGATTTCTTTCGAAAATTGTTTGGTGCAAAAGAAATACCTACACAACCAAAGCAACAGATAGTGGATATGGCTACCACCGCGCCGCTTACCGACCAGCAGATCAATTCCATTGTTGCGGGTCAGAATTTAAAGTATGAAGTAAAACAACTCATTTCCAGTGTCGGTCAATCTGTTGGAAAGCAGCGCGATCATAATGAGGATAGCGTACTTGCTCTTACTTCCACTGTTTCCGGGAGCACGGAGAGTATACCCTTTGGTCTGTACATCGTTGCGGACGGCATGGGCGGCCACCAATTTGGGGAAGTGGCAAGCAATGCTGCCATCCGCATCATGGGCGGAAATATTACCAAAAAGTTTCATTCCTATTTATATAACCTTCCCACTCAGACTCTTCAGGACTCTCTGCAAGAGGTGATGGAAAACTCGATTATGGAGGCGCATCAATACGTCCAGCGTGAAGCGCCGGGCAGTGGAACTACCGTCACGGCTGCGCTGGTCTTGGGGCAGCAGGTCACTATCGCTCACGTTGGGGATAGCCGCGCTTATGCAGTCTACCCGGACGGCAGGATGGAAGTAATCACTCGTGACCACTCTTTAGTTAAGAGGTTGGAGGAACTTGGCCATCTTAGCAAAGATGAGGCTGAGAATTTCCCGCATCGGAACGTTCTGATCCGCGCCTTGGGGCAGGGCGATTCGCTCGAAGCAGATATTTTCACCGTGCCATTTCCCCAGCCCGGATATTTGATGATCTGCAGCGACGGGCTTTGGGGTGTTTTGAACGAAAATGATATTTTCAAGATGATCACTGACGCGCCGACGCTGCACCGCGCCTGTCAGAATTTGGTTGAAGCAGCAAACGCAGCCGGCGGCCCGGATAATATTACAGTCATATTAGCGCAAATGATCGGATAATATGTCCCCCAGCAAGCCTGATTATTATGCAATTCTGGGTGTCTTCCGTGACGCTTCACCGGAGGAGATTAAGCGTGCGTATTTTGATTCCGCACAGCGTCTTCATCCCGATAAAAATGTGGCTCCCGGGGAAACCGAATTGTTTTTGGATATACAACAAGCCTATGAGGTGCTTGCAAATCCAAAACGCCGCAGTTTATATGATGCCACTCTTCCCCCTGAAATTGAAGTAAATACAGTTGTTAAGCATGAACTTCATTACAGCCGTCCCAATCTTGTTCGATTGGGTGAGCCTCAATTGCTCTATGCCCTGCTGGAAGTCAGTTCACGCGAAGAGAAGAACAGTCTTCCCACACCTCCGTTAAATATCTGCCTGGTATTGGATCGTTCCACTTCCATGCAAGGCGAGAAATTGGACGTTGTCAAAGCGACAGCCATTCAATTGTTGAGAAGTATGCGTCCGGAGGATGTGCTAAGCGTTGTTTCATTTAGCGACCGTGCAGAAGTGATCGTTCCCGCATCCGTCAGCCCGGATAAAAAGAAGCAGGAGTCGCGCATTCAAATGATGCAGGCGTCCGGCGCTACGGAGATTTTCAATGGTCTGGATGCTGGAATGCGCGAGGTGCGCCGCACTCTTGATCCCTCCCGCGTCAACCATATTATTTTATTGACAGATGGAAAAACGTACGGTGATGAACAAGCCTGCTTGCAGCTTGCCGACGAGGCGGCCGCTCAGAACATCGGCATTACCGGCATGGGTATTGGGAACGAGTGGAATGATATTTTTCTGGATGCCCTTGCCAGTAGAACGGGCGGTTCATCTGCATATATTTCAAAACCAAAAGATATTGAACACTTGCTTGTCGAGAAGTTCAAGGCATTGATCAACACTTTTGCTGACGATATTGTGCTTGAATTCAAGCCGCAGGAACATGTAAAGATCAATTATGCATTTCGCCTCCAGCCCGAAGGCGGGGCGGTGGAGACGGAGTCATCCCCCATGCATCTGGGTCCAATCCTTCGAGAATCGCCATTGCAGATATTGTTTGAATTTCTGGTCGATCCGGAAGCTTTAACTGATGACATGGTGACGCTGCTCAGCGGCTCGTTGAAAATTTCCATTGCAGCCCGCCCAATACCGGTGCCGCCCATTCGTTTGAATCTCACCCGCGATGTTCGACCGAATCCATCGGCTGAGCCTCCACCGACCCGGATATTGAGCGCTCTCTCCCGCCTCACTCTGTACCGTATGCAGGAGCGTGCCCGAACGGCAGCAGACTCAGGGCAATATGATGTGGCGGCACGCCATCTCCATAACCTTGCCACGCATTTATTGTCCCAGGGCGAACATTCGCTGGCCAAGACAGCTTTATTTGAAGCGGACAACCTGGAAAGAATGCATTCATGGAGTGCGAGCGGTAATAAGGATATTAAGTACCAAACCCGTGCGCTGTTATTAAGTGGCGCAAAGGAGAAAGAACGATGATCGTTTGTTCAACTTGCAAACATGCCAATATGGCGGGTGCAATGTTTTGCGCGGAATGTGGCGCCCAACTGGTGGGCAAGGATTCTCTGATTACCCAGACCATTACTACAGGTAATTTTAAAAGGGTGGCTGTGGAAAATTCAGATGATGCATACCAGCCTTTTGACGGTAGTGACGCGTGGGGCAGTATTCATTTATTGGATACAGGGCAGGTCCTTCCGCTTTCATCCCGCAACGAATTTACCATGGGACGTATCA
The DNA here is from genome assembly GCA_016789485.1 of Anaerolineales bacterium. Classification (GTDB taxonomy): domain Bacteria; phylum Chloroflexota; class Anaerolineae; order Anaerolineales; family Villigracilaceae; genus Villigracilis. Next base: position 8,553 of record JAEURE010000048.1, read on the forward strand.
GCGAAGGGCAGCCCATTATGCCGGATATCGATCTCTCGCCATACCAGGCATATGCTGCCGGGGTATCGCGTTTGCATGCGATCATAAAAAGGGATGGGGACCGCTTGATCTTCATGGACCTTGGCTCTGCCAATGGGACCTATGTCAATGGGAAAAGACTTAATCCTAATGTGGAACAGTTGATCCAGCATGGTGATATCGTTGCGCTGGGAAAAATGAAATTACAGATTCTGGTGAAAAACAAATAAGAAAAGAGAGTAGCTCATGGCGTATTCGGTAATTCTACATATTTCCGGGGAGACCTCCATTGCCGGAGAAATAGAAGATCTGCCCAAGCCGACGGATACGATCATTACTGTGATCAATCCACGGCAAAAAGACGGCAAGGATTTGCATTATATTGATAACAACGTAACCAAGGTGATCTGGCCTTTGGCAAAGGTCAGCTTTATCGAAATCCTTGAGGGTACTGACGAAGAGAAGATCATCGGTTTTGTGAGGGAGTAATATGTCTGATTCTTTTGATCGCCGCCGTATTCTTGTTGTGGATGATGAAGAGCGCATGGTGCGCTTCATCCGCATGAACCTTGAACATGATGGCTTTCAGGTTAGCGAAGCGTTCAACGGCAAACAGGCTATCCAACGGATACGGGATGTTACCCCGGATCTCATTTTATTGGATGTGATGATGCCCGATATTGATGGTTTTGAAGTATTGGAAACCATCCGCGAGTTCAGCAATGTGCCGGTTATCATGTTGACGGCCAAAGGGGAGGAGGATGATCGCGTCCGCGGACTTGAGAATGGCGCGGACGATTACATCACCAAGCCTTTCAGCCCGCGTGAATTGGTCAGCCGCGCCAAGGCAGTTCTTCGCCGTACCGAAGGCGCCACAGGCTCCATGCATGGACTGCTCGAAGTTGATAAGCGTCTTAAGATAGATTTTGACCGCCGTGAAATCTGGCTGGAAGGCAAGCTTGTCAAACTTCGCCCAACGGAATATCGCCTGCTCTTCCATCTTGTGCAAAATGCAGGCTGGGTGGTTTCTCACGACCAGCTGCTCCAAAAGGTGTGGGGGTATGAATATCGGGATGAACCCCATTACGTCCGCCTTTACATCAATTATCTGCGCCAGAAGCTGGAAAAAGATCCTGCCGACCCGCAGTACATTCTCACTGAACGAGGTGTTGGATACCGGTTTGTGGATTTCAAACGCAATAAAGAATAGTCGGATTTTCTAACAAAACGAATACAAAACGCTTGCGTTTTTTTAACGCAGGCGTTTTAAATTAAGAGCGTACGTTTAAATCACCTATACCTAAAAGGAGGTACCTATGTCCAATTTAATTCGTTGGGAACCCGCCCGTGATATGATGACGTTGCGAGAGGCCATGGATCGCCTCTTCGACGACGCCTTCACTCGTCCTTTGAGCCTTGCCGGTAACAGCTGGTCTGTGCCCGCCGTGGATATGTATCAGACAGACAACGAGGTTGTCGTGAAGGCCGCACTGCCCGGTATCAAAGCCGAGGAAGTCCAGATCAACATCACAGGCGATGTGCTTACCCTCAAAGGGGAAGTCAAGCAACAGGATGAAGTAAAGGAAAAGGCTTATCACATCCGCGAACAGCGTTGGGGCGCATTTGAGCGCACTCTCGTTTTACCTTCGAATGTGGTGGCTGATAAAGCCAAAGCTGATTTCGAAAACGGCATCCTTACCATCACCCTTCCCAAGGCGGAAGAAGCCAAACCCAAGACCATCAGTATCAAGACAAAGTAATATCCCATTCCCCTAAAAATGGAGTCGAGAGGACTCGACTCCATTTTTGTTATATGATTAAGGAATAGGAGACCGTCCCCATGACCGAATCATTTTCCGAACTTCGCATCAACCCAAACCGTATGCTTGCTTCGTTTAACCAATTGGCTTTGATCGGCGCTACGGCAGATGGCGGCGTGGACCGCCCTACATTCACAGAAGCACATCTTGCCGCGCGCAAATGGTTCGAGGAAGAGATTCAAAGCTCAGGTTTGGAGTTTCGCACCGATGGGGCAGGAAATCATTCCGCGTTTTTAGCCTGTGCAGATGAACGCGCTCCAACTCTTCTCCTTGGCTCACATCTTGACTCTGTCCCAAACGGCGGACGGTTTGACGGTGCCCTCGGCGTGATGGCGGCTCTTGAAGTGTTGAAGACCGTCAAAGAAAACCGAATCAACTTGAAGACAAATCTCGAAGCGATTGATTTCACCGATGAAGAGGGGACGTTAGTCGGTTTGCTTGGAAGTGCGGCCCTGGCTGGTCATCTCCGTCAAAAAGATTTAACTTCGCCGCGCGGCGGACGTGAAAATTTGCTGGCAGGAATGGCGCGTGCAGGATTATCTGATGATAGCATGCTGAGCGTAGCACGCCCGAAGGATTTGCTGGCGGGATATTTGGAATTGCACATTGAACAAGGCAAACGACTTGAACGCACAGGCACGAATATCGGCATTGTCTCCGCCATTGTTGGAATCTGGTCCTATCGTTTGTCTTTTATCGGCAGGGCAGATCATGCGGGCACGACCACAATGGATGACCGCCTCGATGCGTCTCTGGGCGCAAGTGCATTCACGCTTGCAGCACGAGAAATGGCGGTGAAGGATTTTCCGAGTTGTGTGGTAAATGTCGGCAAAATGGACTTTACGCCAGGTGCGTTCAATATTGTCCCTGCGCATGTTGATTTGGCGCTTGAATTTCGTTCGCCTGATGAAAATGAATTCAATCGTTTGGATGCGGCTTTACTTGACCTGGCAAAAAAAGAGGCCGGGCGTTTTGGCTTGGAGTTGAAGATCGAATTTTTGGGAAAACATTCTCCCAGTATCATGAGCGACAAAGTCCGCGGCGTATTTGCAAGCGCCTGTGACGGCTTGGGTTTGACGCATACTTCCCTCTCATCAGGCGCGGGTCATGATGGACAATCGCTTTCTGATATGTGTCCTGTTGGCATGATCTTCGTTCCATCTGTCGATGGCGCCAGTCATTCTCCGCGTGAATTCACAAAATGGGAAGACTGCGTCAATGGCGCAAATGTGCTGCTGCAGGCGGCGTTGAAGTTG
>JAEURE010000049.1 GCA_016789485.1 Anaerolineales bacterium
GGCATATTCTTTCGTGGATCCGCTGAAACTGAAAATATATCAATTGACTTGCAGGGCGCCAGGGAAGCCAGCTTGAGCTTAAATCATGGTGCTGGCGAATTTCGAGTTCATAGTGGCGCGGGTATGAATGAAATGGTACGTGCCACCATCACGGGCGGGGTGGAGCAAAAAGTCAATCGAAACGGTGACAAGCTCGAGGTTAAGATGCGACCCGCTCATGATTTCATGAGTATCCCGTTCATTGGACCCTCCAATCAACTGGATTGGGATGTCGCTGTAAATGCAGATATTCCCACTGCACTAAAATTGAATCTTGGCGCCAATAAATCCGTAATTGACCTGCGCGATTTGAATATCACGGATTTGAAACTGGAAACAGGAGCCAGCGAAACACAATTAACCCTGCCTTCAAAAGGCCGCTTCATCGCAGACCTTGATCTTGGTGCGGCGTCACTAACCATTACCATCCCTGACGGACTCTCTGCCCGAATTAAAGCCTCGCTTGGCGCGGCGGATCTGAAAGTGGATGAGTCACGCTTCCCGCGCAGTGGCGGATATTACAAATCGCCTGATTACGAGACCGCGGCGAATACCACCGATATCACCATTGATGCGGGTGCGGCATCGATAAAGATCAAGTAGGAGAGGTGTTGAAATGAAACGCATTGATCTGAGGATCATATTTGGAATTATGCTCATTTTAGGCGGCGCTCTTACGCTGATGGAGACAATGGGCTACCTGAAGGATGCTTCTGATATATTTTGGGGCGGTGTATTTATTGCTGCCGGGCTGGTTTTTCTCTCGTTGCTTTTTGGCGGACATTGGTGGAGCGCATTCCCTGGATTTACCCTCCTCGCCCTTGGTGTATTGATCATCCTTCCAGACTCGCTTGAAGATTTTGGTGGCGCAATTTTCCTTGGTGGTATTGCGCTTGGTTTTTGGTATGTCTATTTTACCGGTCGCGCTGAAAGATGGTGGGCTCTTATTCCTGCCGGGGTAATGACGGCGCTTGCGCTCGTGGTTATCGTCTCCGAAAGATTTGAGGAATATTCAGGCGCGGTCTTCCTCGGCGGTATTGGACTGGCGTTTTTTGCAGTATATTTCACTAGCGTGGCTGAACGCTGGTGGGCGTTGATCCCTGCGGGAGTTCTATCCACTCTGGCTGGGGTCACGATTGCAGCAGAAAAATTTGGCGAATTCCAGACCGCGGGTTTCTTCTTCTTTGGTCTCGCCCTGACTTTTCTGCTTGTTGCGGTACTGGCAAGGATGAGTTGGGCATATTGGCCTGCCCTGATACTAGGGATTATGGGGTTTCTAGGCATTGCCTCGTTGTTGGATTTTGCAAATTATGTCTGGGCTGTCGCGCTGATCGCTGGGGGTGGATTTATATTAGTCCGATACTTTACGAATAGGTAAAATAGCAACTTCCTATAAAAAGATATCCCCGCTGTTCAGCGGGGATATCTTTTTATACCTGCCCTCAGGTATTTTCTATTTAGCTTCCACCACATTTACATTTGGAAAGAATTGGTGGACAGTGCCCGCCACCCAGCCATGCAAGGTGGCAGGTGAAAGCGGGCAATTCAAGCAAGCTCCCCCAAGTTTTACTTCGAGGGTGTTGTCGTGGAGTGAAACAAAATCCACGGTGCCGCCATGATATTGCTCAATATATGCATTCAACTTTTCAATAAGATGGCGCAATTGTGTTTCCTGATTCGCGATCTCTGACATTGTCATTATTTCTCTCCTTTCCATTCAGTACGGTTCGAATTCAAAAGAGATTGAATTTGTGCATGGGCATTTTCCCATCTCGGCGAGACGATGCGCGCGAGGCGGTCAATGACAGTTGTTCCTATTTCTGGATGGTCTCTGACCAGAGCCCAAAGATGAGCTCCCTCGATTCGTATTGCTGCAACATCTGTTTCGCTGACAATGCTGGAAGTATATTTGGGAGTTCCAATAACTGCAGACCAGCCGAAAACTTCGCCATCGTGCAGACGGGTCAATGTAAGTGGAGGTCCGTCGTAGGGTTTATAACGAATGGCAATTTCTCCGCTTATAAGCAAATATAAATACTTGGCCGGGTCCCCTTGTTCAAAAATAACTGTCCCTGCAGGGCAGAAGAAATCTTCGAAGAGATTTTTCAAGATGGATATTTGAAACGCATCAAAACCTTGAAACAGGGGGATGTAAGGAAGTGAGTCCAACATTTGATTGCATGTTAATCAACGTCTGGACAAGTTGCCAGTATCATATATCCTAATGTGAATGACATTTGTCCTTTAATTGACGGAAAAATTTTAGGCTCGGTTATACTTTGTGAAATAAGTAATATTTTATCCCTACAATTTGTCTTTGTAATAAATAGCACAAACTGCCTTCTTTACGGATTTATGCAAAAATAATAATGGCTACTATCCCGCCTTCCCGTACTCGCGTCCTTGCCCTGCTGATGATCGGCTTGGGGCTTCTAGCTACCGGAATCATGTCTGTCATGCTTTTGGATCAAAATGCCGCCTCAGCTCAGGACTTTTCAACTGTCCCGGCCAAGGTAAATTTCCCCGCCCCTGAATTAACTCTCCAGAGTCTTTCTGGAGAAACTGTATCTCTTGAGGATTATCGAGGCAAGGTTATCCTGGTTAATCTTTGGGCTACCTGGTGTCCACCATGCAGAGAGGAAATGCCGACTTTGCAGACATTCTATGAAAAATATAAACAGGATGGCTTTGTGTTGATTGCCATTGATCAGGAAGAAACACGCGATATCGTAGCTCCTTTTGTAAACGAATTCGGATTAACCTTCCCTGTTTGGCTGGATGAAAATTATGATGCTCAGCGAAAATTCAACACCATGAATTTACCAAGCTCATATGTGATAGACCGCGATGGTATGGTGCGTCTAATGTGGATAGGTGGAATCTCAAAAAGAAACCTTGAAAAATTTGTACCAGATATAATTTTGGAGTAAAGATGGATGTGACGATGAATTGGATGGGGAAAATGTCTTTTGAGGGGATGGGCGAATCTGGCGTTGTTCAAAAAATAGATGCGGACACCTCGGTAGGCGGTGAAAATGGGGCTCCTCGTCCAATGGAGCTACTTGCAATGGGGTTGGCCGGTTGCACTGGCATGGACGTTATTTCCATCCTGCAAAAGAAACAGCAGCCAGTTGTAGGTTTTCAAGTGAACCTTCGAGCTGAACGGGCGGAAGAACATCCAAAAGTTTTTACGCAGGCGGTCATTGAATATCTAGTAATAGGCCGGGGCGTGAACGAAGCGGCTTTGTTGCGTTCGATTGAACTTTCGGCAGAGCGTTACTGTCCCGCACAAGCCATGCTGGGCAAGGCTTTTCCAATGCGTTTGATCTATAAAATTCTGGACGAGGAATCGAAAGTGGTCTTGCGGGAAGGCGAATACGTTCAAAAAAGTAAATGAAGCGCTCGCTTTTTTGAACTAGGGGTAACTCCCACTGATGGAAGTGAAAGCATCGCCGCAGTCACAGGCAATGACTATAGAACTGCCCTTCGTTAGGGTTCCCAGGTATTCACGGCTGCCATTGTGTGTAGTCCAACCATTCATGGTAAATGGTACTGCGCTGTCAGCCAGTATCCATTCCCCGTTGTATTTCCTTGCAATGTGAACGTGAGTCCCTGTGGCATGGCCGCCCGCGCAGGAAGGATATCCAATTTTGTCACCTGCTTTTAATTCAGTGCCGAGAGTGGTGCGTTGTTCGGTTGCAAGATGTAAATAAAAGATAACCCATCCTGTTCGCTCGTTGCCATCTTTATCAAGATCCAGTGCAACGCCATCAATGGTGGAGCGCACGACCAATCCATCCGCCATGGCAGTCACATAGTTTTCCGGTTTCACGCTTACGCAGCCGGATTTCTCGCTGGGCGGAGCAAAATCTATGGCTGCAAGAGGTTCTCCTGTACCCCAGCCTGTGTGCGGACCGCCTGTGTAAGACCAGGTTTGATCATATTGAAATGGGAGCATAAAATCTGGCTGCTGTAAACTGCCAGGGATATGGATATATGGATTGTCCCAGGGATTGCCAAATAAATTTGAATAGGTCTGGAACAGGCCTTCGGGTCCGGTTGCGAGCGCGTATTCATTCCCGCTGTATATATTTGCGTAGTAAAACTGCATCGCTACTGATGCGGCATTTTGCCACGGGTCAGGCCTGATGAGAATTTCATCAACGTCTTCAAACTCTAGAAGCTTCCCGATTCTCCAGCCATAATATCCATTGTTGAGAATGTTTGCAGCAAGGACAAGTTGAAGATATGGTGTTCCCCAGAATCTTCGTGAAAGCCCAAGTATTTGCCCGGTTTCTGTGAAATCCGGCTGAGTCAATGCACCGGTTTGATATTCGAGAATTGCCAGGAGCAGGCGCGGGCTGATGCTGTAGTTGATGGCAATATAATCTACCATCTCTGCACCGGAGCGCCATTTGCCGCCGACATATGCACGATATTTTTTTAACCAACCGGGTTGTGATTCAACAAATGCAGCGGTATTAAATCCGGTGCCCGTGGGACCGTAAACAAATGCATGGTCAGGGATAATTTGAAATGGGCTGGCCCAGAGTGCGAGATAGTAGATCGGGATTTTCATGGGCATGCCGGGCGGCATGGTAGTGGCGTCCCGTGGAATCTGTGGGTTGGCGAGCAGAATTTCGTTTACAGTTGTATTGAAGCGTAACGCCAGAGATGGGAGAGAGTCTCCGGTCTGGGCAGTGTAGTCAACCAGCTCGCCCGGCGCATAAGCCTTTCGAGTTGGAAGCGGCGTTGGACTCGGTCCCAAGTTTGATTCATCGTTCAAAGAATCCATTCCCGGCGTTGTGATGCTATTTGGGCTGGGATTAGGTGTATTACAGGAAGTGATCAAGAACAATGCGCTTGTTAGAATAGCAAAGATTTTTCGAAAATAAATATTTTTTTTATTCATTCTTTTCGCGTATGATGCTGGACCAGCTTTGTCCAAGCAGGTCTGCGATGACTTCCTCGTCACCGCGGACAAGTTTTCCTTTGTATGGCGCATCTCCGGCTACGACGCGCCAGCCATCCATGACGAATGGAATGGGACCATCTGCAGTGACCCATTCGCCGTTGTATTTTCTTGCAAAGTGCAAGTGAGTCCCTGTTGAGACTCCCCCTTCACAGGAGGCATGGCCAATGCGGTCATTTAACTCAAGCCAGGTACCGGCAGCGACGCGGTCTTTATTGGCAATGTGCATGTATAGAAGATTCCAACCAGTTTGCTCGTAGCCATCGCCGTCAAGATCTACCATGACTGCGCCGTTTTCAGAGCGTACGACAAGGCCAGGGGCAGCGGCAACCACCCATGTATCCGTTGCGCCGCACCCCCCGCTTTTGGTGGGTGGGGCAAAATCTATAGCCGAAAACACGCTGTGAGATTGCCCGTAAATGGCAGGGTTTATTTGTCCCCAGCCATTGTGTGGACCACCTGTGAGATTCCACTGGACGTTGGGCTCAAATGGCAAAGAAAGGGGCGGTTGGGTGAGCGCTGGGGGGAATAACGGATCGACTTCATCTGCAAGCGCCCAAGGGTCTCCGAACATTTTTGTATACATGGCTGGAAACCCAGAGTTGGGGTCAATGATCTGTGCCCATTTTGACTGGTTGTAAAGACGAGAGAAAAGATACTGGATCGCCACTGTGCCTGCATTTAGGCGGGGGTCAATTCGTAGTGACGTTCCATCTGGGAAATCAAGATGGGTGATGGTTCCAGCGCGCCAGCCATAATAAGCGATTGACATGTTGTTGATCGCCCAAACCATCTGTACCGACATGCCTTTATAGTGATAATCATTAAAGCCCATCGGATAGTCTGTATGGAGCAGGTCAATGGGCTGGCTGCTTACCCAGCGGCTTTCATATTCCAGCAGACCAAGGATCATCCGCGGATTGATGGAATTTTCGTATGCCAGACGTTCCACGGCATTGTAGCCTTCGATCCAGCCGGTGGAGCCCAGATAGTCTCTGAAACTTGCCAGGTAACCCCCCTCTTTTTTTACAAAGGCTTCCACGTCAAAATCTGCGGCTGTGACGGAGAATACGATCTCCGCATCTGGCATGATCTGGATGTTTGGCGTGGTTGGTTCGTAAATTTTGTTCGGAATAACAAGCAATGTACCGGGGTCGATCAGTGTTGTTTTGGTGAGGTCGGCATCCGAGACGATTTCAGATTCCTCCACTCCAAAGCGGCTTGCGATGGCGGAAAGCATATCGCCGCTTTGCGCGTAATATAGAAATGGTGCGGCATCTGTTGACGGGGTATAGGTTGGAGCAATGATCGGGGCTGCGCCGCCCGGTGTTGGTGTGTTGGAGATGCCAGCGTCTACTGCTGCAGGAGGTGTTGAGGTGTGGAAAATGATCGGGTCGTCTTGAACAGCAAACGGGTCGATCAGAGGCGATGTTTGGGCGGGCGTGTCCGGTGTTGGTGTTTGCACAACTCCCCAGATCGAGGGAGATGTTCCGCAGGCGGATATTGTCAGTGCTATGATGGCAAAAAGTAGAATGATGCGATGCATGATTGATTGAATTATATCCGCTTAGATTAAGGATGCATGAATTATTGTGAGATCAAGTTGAGGCCATTTGCGCTGTCCCAGGCTTCGATGGTTTGTGAGCCGCGGGAGAGGAATCCGTTGTATTCCGCTCCATCTCCGCTTGATACCCATCCGTTCAAGTTGAAGGGAATAGGTCCGTCTGCTGCAATCCATTCGCCGTTGAATTTGCGTGCAACGTGAACATGGGTTGCGTTTGAAACGCCGCCTTCGCAGGAGGGATGCCCGACTCGTTCGCCTGTAAAGAGATATTCTCCAGGGGTAATGCGTTCTTCGGCTGCAACATGCATGTAGAGAATGACCCAGCCAGTTTGTTCGTAGCCGTCATTGTCGAGGTCTTGTATCACGGCTCCATTGGAGGCGCGCGTGATCAAACCATCTGCCATGGCAGTGATCCATGAAGAACTTGTATAGCAGCTGCCGTTGTCGCCGGGCGGGGCGAAATCAAGCGCAGCCCATGCAGAACCTGAATCCCAGCCGCCATGCGGACCGCCGGTAAAGTACCAGGTTTCGTATGGGCTGAAAGGAAGACTCATGGCGGGCTGCGAAAGCCCTGCGGGCATGAGCGGCTCTACGGCGTACCTGAATGGATTTCCAAAAAAGACAAAGTACGTCACGATCACGCCGGTTTCATTGACATCCTTATCCCAGGTGGCGCGGTCGTCAAATTTTGAGAAGAAGTATTGCACGGCAGCAGTGCCGGCGTTAATGGTGGGGTCAATGGGGATGACCGTGCCGTCATTCAATATCCATGTAGATAGTGCGTTTATCTTCCAAAGATAATATCCACGATTTAAAGTATCTGCCGTCCATGCAAGCTGGCGATATAAGCCGTAGCGGTTTTCGTCAGCCAGTCCCATGGGAAAGGATGTGTTGAAAGGGGTGGGATTGGTAACCCATCCGCTTTGATATTCAAGCAACGCCAGTAACAGGCGCGGGTTGATGGAATAATTTTGCGAAATGATCTGGATGATTTCCTCGCCCGATAAGACAACTCCGTTCACATCCTGTGTGTAGCTGGCGAGGTATCCGTTCTGGCTTTGAATGAAATCTCCAACGTCAAAATAAACGCTGGCTGGGCCGTATACCAGTTCTGAGTCTGGGATGATTTTGAGAGACAAGCCAATATCGCCCGGATTCGGCGCAGGGACACTTAATACCATGCCAATATCCAGTGTGTTTGGGTCGGTAATATTGTTGGCAGTCATAAGGTCTTGTACACTTATGCCATATCTTTGGGCGATGTCTCCAAGCGTGTCTCCAGCCTGCACAACATACTCGTCCTTTTCCTGCCTTGGGGTTGGCAGAATGCGCGCCGCATCTGGCGTGGGTGTGCCCATGATCTGACTGGATACACCCGCCATCAATGGTGAGACCGGAGATATGGTCAATGGAGCGCGCGTGGGGGTTGGCTGGCGCGTGGCTGTTGGGGCAAGCGGCGAACTTGTGACGGTCAATACTGTAGGCTGCCCCGTTGCATTATTTTGAATGGGTAAAAAAGGGTCATAGGTTGGAAAAACAACCTGTGTAGGAGCTTCAGGCGCGCAGGCCGCAAGAAAGATGGTGAATAGAATCGAGGTTATGAAAAATTTGTGACAAGACATGGGTGCGATTTTACCAGCAGATAACATTCCACAGAAACAAAAAGGGCACACGCCAAAGGAGACGGTGCCCTTTTTGCTGTCATCCTTGTTTTACGATTGAAAACCCGAGCCGAGAATATAGTTTTCCAATCCGCGGATCTCACTTTCCTTGTTTTCGATTGCCGCCAGCATGACATCGCGCATCGAGACCAGACCGATCAACTGGTCATTTTCCACAACCGGCAGGTGGCGAAAGTGGTGCTGCTTCATCAATCCCATGCACTGTTCAACGGTTGTTTCATTTGTGACGGTGATCATTTTGGCAACCATCACGTCCTTGATCTTGGTGTCCTTTGCACTTCGGCCTTCGATCTCGCCCTTGTAAAGATAATCGCGCTCCGTGTAAATACCAATGATCTTGCCATTTTCGGTCACCAAAATAGCTCCAATATGAGCCTCTGCCATTACTTTGAGTGCATCCAGCACAGTTTGAGATGCTTCCACAGAGAAGTTTTTAGCGGTTTCTTTTGCTTCCAGAAGTTTGCGGACTGTGGTCATGAGGTCAATCTCCTTTGGGATTATATGATTTACAAGGCGGGGCATTACTCGCATTATACCAATTCCGTATTTGCCGCGGTGATATTGCATTCGAGAATTTCCATCCCCAAGTCAATAGCCATTGATTTTTGGGGCTTAAACCCAGGGCTTCCGTCACGACATTTTCCCGCCCATCCAGTTCCAGATCAATTCAACAGCCTGCGGGACAAGCCTCATGGTTTCTTCAGATAATTGCCGTGAAAAGAGGAATTGATAACCGCGCACAGAAAGCAAAACGGCTTCAGGCTTATTTTTGTAGAGTGATTCGCAAATTGAAACGAGTGACTGGGGTGTGAGGTGGTGCGTAAACGGTGAGCGTTGAAAATCACTTTCCACATCAATAAGGCGTACTTCTTCGGGGATATTGCCAGTGTGTGCATCCACAAAGCAGACGTGTTCATATTCTGCAATTTCCTCCGCCATTTCCGGCGTCAATTGCAGGTAAAAAGAGAAATCGATTTGTGGGTGTTGCGGAAATTCATCCTCGTACGATGCGGGTGCCGGCAGACCCAACTTTATTGTTAGTGCATGCAAAATATGCCAGGCAACGCCATCATCTTCCCGGTCTGGATTTCCATAACCAATGATAAGTAGTTTTTTCAATTTAATTAAATATTCTGGAAGGCAAACAATGTTTAACCTTCCAGTTTTACCTTTTAAGAATTAAGAACAATGTTTTATTCGCCGTAGCCAGTACCGAGGATGTAATTTTCCAACTCGACGATCGTGCCTTTTTGCTCCTGAAGCATAGCCTCAGCCAGCCTGCGGATGGATACCATGCCGATCACACGGTCATTTTCAAGAACGGGCAGGTGACGTACACGATATTGCCGCATCAGCTCTGCACATTCTTGCAGGGTGGTCTCTGGTCGAATCATAACCATTTGGCTGGTCATCACATCGCGGACGATGGTGTCTTTCGCCAGCCTGCCCTTGACCTCTCCCTGACGAGCGTAATCACGTTCTGTGAAAATACCGATGATCTTTTCGTTTTCAGTTACCATCACTGCGCCCGTGTTGGCTTCGTCCATTGTTTGCAGGGCAGTTAAAACTGTTGCATCGGCTGGGACGGTGTATAGCTTTATATCGGCTTTCTCGTCAACTATTTTTCGAACTGTCGTCATGGCAGACTCCTTTGACAAAATTTGAGGAACGATGAGCGACGGTATCTCTAAAGTTTAGTGGTTTCGTGTGACGTAAAAATATTCTAGTCTCGTTTCAGGGTTCTGACCAGTGTTCCGTCCGGGGCGACGATATCCACGTGAATGGGCATCTGCCCAACGGCGTGAGTGGAGCAGGAAAGGCACGGGTCATACGCGCGGATGGCTGCTTCGACGCGGTTGAGCATTCCTTCCTGGACGTCGGGTCCTTTCACGTACGTTTTGGCGACACTGTCAACGGCGTGGGTCATAGCCCAGTTGTTGTGGCCTGTGGAGACTATCAGGTTTACTTTGAGCAGCTTGCCATTTTCATCCGCAGTGTAATCGTGGATGAGCGTGCCGCGCGGGGCTTCGAGAACCCCTACACCATGTCCTGTGTAATTCTTGCGGGTGTTAAGGATATCAGTGCTGAGAATGTCGGGGTCTTCGCATAAGATGCGCGCGCGTTCAACAGCATAGAGGGCTTCAATTAGGCGGGCGTAGTGGTAGTACAAAGTGTTTTCAACGGGCTTGCCGTTATTCAGACTCTTGAAGATCTTGAGCTCGTCATTTGCCAGCGGAGTATCAATTTTTTCGGCCAGATTCAAGCGTGCGAGGGGACCGACGCGATATACTCCATCAGGGTAGCCCATCTTTTTGTAGAAGGGGAATTTCAGGTAAGACCAGGGTTCGACATGTTCCTGGATGATATCCAGATAATTTGCAACCTGAAAGCGTTCCATTTCCACGCCTTCACGATTGATGAGGCGGATGTCACCATCGTAAAGTTCCAGCCCGTTTTGCGGGGTGGTCAAACCAAAATAACCGGTGGGGAACACGGCAAATTTATTGATATCTTCCATGTTCTTTTGAGCCCAGTCTTTCATGATCTGAAGACCAAGTTGGAGGGTTGCGATTGCCTGATCCACACCCGTTAGCATGCCGTCGCGTTCTGTAACGGTGAGAGCTTTGTTGACACCGCCCGGCACGGCGAAAACCGGGTGAAGTTTGCGCCCGCCGAGAGCCTTGATGATCTCCTGACCGAATTTGCGAAGCTGAACGGCTTTAACCGTCAATTCTGGATTTGCGCCGATCAAGCCGACCACACTTCGAATTTCAGGCGAAGCATCAAAGCCAAGCAGCAGGTCTGGGCCGGCGAGTTCGAAGAAATGCATTCCGTGGCTTTGGATGATCTGTCCCATGTGCATGAGTTCGCGCAGGAGATTTGCAGGGCGGGGAGGTGTTTGGCCTGTGAGCGCGTCACCAGCTTTGGCAGCGGCGAGGTGATGGCTGACGGGGCAGATTCCGCAAATGCGCGGGGTGATCTGCGGCATTTCAAAATAGAGGCGGCCTTCGCAGAATTTTTCAAACCCGCGAAACTCGTTGACATGCATGTAGGCATGGTCAACGGTATTATCTTCCTTCATGTGGATGGTAACTTTTGCGTGGCCTTCGATACGGGTAACGGGTTCAATGGTTATTTTTTGTGTGGTCATTTGTAAAATCTCCTAGTGCCAGTGCAGTAGTTCGTCTTTCAATTCGGGCTTTCGTCCCTGGGCCAATTCGGAAAGAACGTAGAAGATGACATCTGCATCAGGCGGGCAGCCCGGGACACTGTAATCCACGGGAACAACTTCGTGGATGGCGCGAGTCTTGGTCATGGTCGCCAGCTCGGGATCGTTGGGAATCTCGCTGCCGGGCTCATTGCTCTCGGCTTCCACGT
>JAEURE010000004.1 GCA_016789485.1 Anaerolineales bacterium
CGCAAAGCTTGTACTTGGTCCGTTGATCCCAAAATCTGCCTTGTACGTGCCCTTGATCACAGGCGATGAAGTACGCGGGGTGATTTCCCTGCAAAACATGAACCGCAAAAATTCTTTCAGCCAGTCGGATGTACGCCTTTTGGAGACACTGGCAAGTTCAATGAGTGCCGCACTGGAAAATGCTCGTCTTCTCAAAGAGATGGAGCAGCGGAATGTTGAGCTGGAGGCGATCCAGAAAGCCAGCATTGATCTGTCTTCCAACCTTGAATATGCCACAGTATTGGATTCAATTCTGCAGCGCGCTTCGGCATTGCTGCCAAGCATTGAGAACATTAATCTCTTTTTGTATGAAAATAATGAGCTCAAGTTTGGCACAGCAATCTCATATGGGAAGATCAACAGCGCTCCTGTTGCAAATCCGCGCCCCGGTGGAATGACCGATACCGTTTCCAGAACAGGCGAGATGATTCTGGTGGAAGATATGAGGAATCATCCATTGTATAAAAATACACCCACAGTCTGGAAAGGGGCGCTTATCGGCTTGCCGCTCAAGTTCCGCCAGCGGGTGGTCGGCGTAATGAACATCCATTTTACTGAACCGCGCATCTTTGCGGATTCGGAATTACGCCTGTTGCAATTATTTGCCGATCAGGCATCTGTTGTAATCGAGAATTCGCGTCTGTTCGAGGAGACTGCACGCCATGCGCGTGAATCTGCGGTGTTGAACGAAGTCGGCCGCGATATCTCCGCAACCCTGAATTTAACTTCGGTGATGAACAAGATCGCCCGCCACGCGCGCACTCTTCTTAATGGTTCCAGCAGCGCCATTTATCTCCCCCAGCCAGACGGCAAAACCTTGCGAGCAATTACCGCCAATGGAAATATTGCGGATGAGATCATGAGAGATACCATTACACTGGGACAGGGCATCATCGGTTCGCTGGCCGAACAGGGACGCGCAGAATATGTGAACGATACAAATCAGGATCCGCGCACTGTGCAGATACCGGGCACATCCGCAGTGGGTAATGAGCGTTTGATGGTGGCCCCCCTGCTTGCAGGGAGAAAAGTCAACGGTGTAATGGCAGTTTGGCGTGAAGGCGGAGAATCGTTTTCCTTCGCCGATCTGCGTTTTCTTGAAGAATTATCCCTGCAGGCCGCCATTGCCATTCAAAATGCAAACTTCTTCAATGAACTCCAGCAACGTGCCACTGAATTGGAAATCATCAACAGCGTCCAGCAGGGATTGTCATCCAAACTGGATGTGCAATCCATCTATGAACTGGTCGGTGAAAAAGTCCGCAGGATTTTCAATACGCAGGCAGTTGTGATTTCATATTACGACCCCAAAACAGAATCTGCGGCGTTTCCCTACATGTTTTGGAAAGGGGAACGCATCTACCCGGAGAAGCAGCCGCTCTCCGGATTCTCTGGATATGTAATCCAACATCGGGAGACGCTTTACATCAACGAGAAAGTGGATGAAGTGGCAAAGAAGTACGGCTCCACCTTGCTGGCAGGTGATTCGTTCCCGAAATCATTGATCGCCATGCCAATCCTTGCAGGAGACCAGGTGTATGGTTCGCTTTCCATTCAAAACCTGGAACAGGAATACGCCTTTCAGGATAACGATGTGCGCCTGCTTTCCACACTGACCGCAAGTATGGGCATCGCCATTCAGAACGCAAAACTTTTCGATGAAACGCAAAACCTGCTGGAAGAAACCCGTCAACGCGCAGATGAACTGTCCCTGATCAACAGTATTTTGGCCGGGTTGGATACCAAAATGGATATCCAATCGGTATACGATAAAACCGGTGACCAGATCCAGGAGATCTTCGATGCTCAAACTGTGGTGTTGATGATCTATGAAAAAAGAACCAACCTGATGCATTATCCCTATATTATTGAAAAAAAGGAAAGGCTATATCAGGATCCTTTGCCCTTAATTGAAGGCGGAAGCGGTTTCAGCGGACAGGTACTGCGTACCCGTCAATCGATCCTTGTGAACCGCAACTTTGAAGAATATTCCCAGCGGTTCCAATCCACTAACCTCGGGGCGGATGAAGATGACGATGTTGTCGTCAAATCCGGTCTATGGGTTCCGATGATGATCGGAGATGAAGTCAAAGGCGTGATCTCATTGCAAAACCTGGAGCACGAGGATGCTTTCAGTGATGCGGATGTACGCCTGCTGAGCACCATTGCAAACTCCATCGGTGTGGCCATTGAAAATGCGCGCCTCTTCAACGAGACCCAGCGCCTGCTCCAGGAAACCAGCCGCCGCGCCGCTGAATTGGAGATCATGAACGGCATCTCACAGGTGCTGACCCAGCAGTTCGACGTGTACACGATTATGGAAAAAGTGGGGGATAAAGTTCGCGAACTGGTCAAAGAAGATAACATAGGCATTGGATTATATGATGCGGAAACAAAAACGATAAACGCCCATTATGTCACCAAACGGAATGAGCGCATCCAATTCGCCCCAATTCCCCTCAATGATTTCACCATCAAGGCTTCCCTGCAGGGAAAAACGCTCGTTATTAATCGCCAGTCTCCCTCCTTGTGGAGAAAACTTGGCTCCAAAATGACTGCCACAGATGAAATTCCAAAATCCGTGGTGATGGTCCCAATGGTAGTCGGCAAAGAACTCATCGGCGGGTTGACCATTCAAAACTTTGAACGTGAGAACGCATATGATGAAACCATCATCAAACTGATCGAGTCAATCGCATCCAGCATGGCAACTGCCATTCAAAATGCGCGCCTGTTCGAGGAAGCACGAGCCGCCCGCGCTTCCGCAGAAAGAGCCAACGAAGCAAAAAGCGCCTTCCTTGCAACGATGAGTCATGAGATTCGCACCCCAATGAACGCAGTCATTGGAATGAGCGGGCTTTTGCTCGACACCAAACTCAATGATGAACAACGAGATTATGTGGAAACCATCCGCAGTTCAAGCGATACGCTGCTTTCCATTATCAACGATATTCTTGATTTCTCGAAAATCGAAGCGGGACGCATGGACCTTGAAAACCGTCCGCTTGACCTGCGCGATTGCGTCGAATCATCTCTGGACTTGATCACTGCCCGCGCCGTTGAAAAAGGCATTGACATCGCCTATCTTTTCGATGGCGATGTCCCGCCTGCGATCTTTGGAGATTCCACCCGTCTCAGGCAGGTGATCACCAACCTATTAAGCAATGCTGTCAAATTCACGGAAAAAGGCGAAGTCGTCCTCACCGTCTCAAGCCAGGGATATAAGAACGGAGACCGCAAAGAAAAATTTATCCTCACGTTCTCCGTACGCGATACAGGCATCGGTCTTTCCGAAGAAAGCATGAGCAGGCTCTTCCAGTCCTTCTCACAAGCCGATGCATCCACAACGCGAAAATATGGCGGCACCGGGCTGGGACTTGCCATCAGCAAACATCTCTCGGAGATGATGGGCGGCAGCATGTGGGCAAAAAGCGGCGGTCCCGGCAAAGGCTCAACATTTTTCTTTACGATTAAAGCGGAAGGCGCAGACCTGCCCCCCACCCAAAGACGCGGTTTCACAGGTGTACAGCCTGAGCTGCAAAACAAACGTGTCCTCATTGTGGACGACAACGCCACCAACCGCCACATCCTTAATATGCAAACTGCCAAATGGGGTATGAGTCCGCGTGATACCGATTCGCCGGTCACTGCACTTGAATGGCTCAAGTCCAATGAAAAATTCGATGTTGCCATCCTCGATATGCACATGCCTGAAATGGACGGTCTCGAACTGGCAAAGCGCATCCGGGGAAGCGCGGCAAAACTTCCCCTGGTGCTGTTCAGTTCCCTCGGTCGTCGCGAAGCGGGAGATAACGAGAATCTATTTTCCGCCTACCTCACCAAGCCGATCAAACAATCCCAGCTATTTGATACGCTCGTGGGACTCTTTGTCAAACCTTCCTTGGATATACCTACAACGCCGATCACAGACCGCTTCAAACCCGACCCTCAAATGGCAGCCAAACACCCGTTGAGAATCCTCCTCGCTGAAGATAACACGGTCAACCAGAAACTTTCGCTGAGACTGCTCGAGCAAATGGGCTACCGTGCTGATGTTGCATCCAACGGATTGGAAGCCATTGAAGCCGTGAACCGTCAAACGTATGATGTTATCCTGATGGATGTGCAGATGCCCGAAATGGATGGGTTGGAAGCAACGCGCCAGATTATTGCCCGCTGGCCAAATCATCATCCACACATCATTGGGCTGACCGCAAACGCCATGCAAGGCGACCGCGAAATGTGCCTGAGCGCCGGCATGGATAATTACATTGCGAAACCCATCCGCGTGATCGAACTGGTGGATGCGCTTTTCAAGGCAAATAGAAAAAGTTAAGGACCTGGAGAAATATGTCTATCATAGATCTGAACACCTATAACACCCTGAAAGAAAATACAGGCACAGAATTCATCAGTGAACTGATCGACACTTTTCTGGAAGATACTCCCAACCTGATCGCGCAGATGAAAAATGCGTTGGCGGAAAAAAATGCCGAATCATTCCGCCGCGCGGCACACTCCATCAAATCGAATGCAGCAACGTTCGGCGCTTCGCAACTTGCAGCTCTCGCGCGCGAGTTGGAAGGCATGGGACGGGGAAATAATCTCGAAATCGGAAACAGGCTTGAGCCCCTTGAAGAAGCGTTTCAAAAAGCCAAGAGTCAATTAATTGAGTTAAGATAATCCCATGGTCTCCCCTTCCGAACCCGCCCATCTGCTCGTTGTGGATGATAACAAAATCAACCGCATGCTGCTTTCGCGCAGCCTGGAGTTGCAGGGGCACCTTGTGGAAACCGCTGAAAACGGAAGAGAAGGCTTGGAAAAACTGCGTTCCGGCACGTTCGACCTGGTCCTGCTTGATATCGAAATGCCGGAAATGGATGGCTTTGAAGTGTTGGAAGCCTGCCTGAATGATGTGGAACTCAGGCAGCTTCCGATCATCATGACTTCAGCAATGGATGAACTTGATGCTGTGGTGAAATGTGTGGAACTCGGCGCGGAAGATTATTTAACCAAACCCATCAACCCAGTCTTGCTTCGTGCACGTATCAATGCCAGCCTCGAGAAGAAACGGCTGCGCGATGAACAGCGGAAACTATTCCGAACCTTTGCAACAAAGGAAGTGGCGGAGGAATTGTTACGCACAGGATTTTCACTCGGCGGCAAGCAGGTTAATGCCAGTGTGTTGTTTGCGGATATCCGCTCGTTCACCACGATCGCAGAAAGTCAGGAACCCGCCGAATCCATTGAACTGCTCAACGAATATTTTAGCCTGATGTTCGATGCCATCACGAACAACGGCGGCACAGTCAATCAATTGGTTGGGGACGGGTTAATGGCTGTGTTTGGTGCACCCATTTTCTTTGACAGCCACCGCGAAAAAGCAGTGCGCGCCGCACTGGAAATGCTTGAACAACTAAAAGTATTTAATCAGGGAAGGTCTCATCAGGGTAAATCCCAGATCCGCATTGGAATTGGGATCGCGTCCGGCACGATGGTAGCCGGCTATACAGGGACGCAATCCCGCGCGATTTACACCTGCATTGGAGATACGGTCAACCTTGCGTTTCGGATCGAAGAATATACAAAAGAGGCTTTGCATCCGCTTTTGATCGATAACTATACCCGCCAGGGGTTACCAGAAAATATCGCCGTGGAAGAACTGGGAAAGGTTTTTTTCAAGGGAAAAAATCATGCCATCAAAATTTTTGCAGTCATGTAACAATTTCATATCTTTCTGTGTGTTTTAGGGTGCGTGGCTTGACGCTTTAAACGTGATGTGCTACCATATTTTGTTGATTATATTGAACGAGGAGAATCCATGAGTAAAAAACAACGCGGTATGCTGGCGGTTTTCATATTTTTGATATCAACGATGTTGATATCAGCCTGCACGCAATCTCTGTCTTCCGCACCTGTTGCAACGCCGACTTTACTGCCTGATGGTCTGTTTGTTTCACCGTTTCCGTCGGTGGAAAACCCGATGGCAATGATCGAGGAATTCGCCAAACAAACTGCCGCTGCTCAAACAACGGTGGCTGGAGGCGGGACGCCCGGTACGCCGCAGGCAATTACAACCGGCACCGTCATTACTCCTCAAGATGGGGTAATTCCGACTGCCACACCCACCACAACCGCTATTGTAATCAGCACCCCCACGAACGCCAGCGGCGGACAGCCTGCTGCAACATCAATGCCTGCTGGTGTGCGCCCGAATGAATATGTTCTAAAGGTTGGTGAATATCCATTTTGTATTGCCCGCCGCTTTAATGTCGACCCGGATGCTCTGCTTCGGGCAAGCGGCCTTACCAGCCCTGATATATATTATCCTGGGTTAAAATTGGTAATCCCTCAAAGTGGAACGTTCCCTGGTGATCCATCACTTGCGACACATCCAACAACGTACACAGTCGTCTCATCCACCGAGACACTGGGCAGCGTTGCATGTAAATTTGGCAATGTTTTCCCTGAAGACATCGCCACCAAAAACAACATTTCAGCCTCAGCCAGTCTCACCGCTGGGCAGCAGTTACAAATACCGTAGCAGTTGAAACAGAAAAGCCCAGGTCAAAACCTGGGCTTTTTTCTATATATTCAAAGGAAAATCCCATGCCATTTGAATTGCTTCGTTCTGAAACCTTGCTAAAGGGACGTGCCTTCACCATCCGCCGCGACACACTAAAGACTCCTGATGGTCGAGAAACAAAATTTGATATTGTGGAACACGGCGGCTCCGTCGTTATCATTCCAATCGATCATGAAGGCAATATGCTTTTCGTCCGTCAGTACCGCCATGCCGCAGGGATGGACTTGCTCGAACTGCCTGCAGGCACGCGTGACGGCGACGAACCATTTGAAGTATGCGCCGCTCGCGAAATTCGCGAAGAGACAGGTATGGAAGCAGGGACATTGAAACACATCGGCTCTTTCTACCTCGCGCCTGGTTACTCCACCGAATACATGGGCGTCTTCCTGGCAATGGAGCTAAAGTCCAATCCGCTGCAAGCAGATGATGATGAATTTTTGTCCATCGAAAAAATCCCTGTAAAAGAAGCCTTTTCACTGGCAGAGCGTGGTGACATGCCAGATGCCAAATCATTGGCGGCGCTTCTAATGGCGAGACCGCATCTGGAAAAAGCATTCGGAACTTAATGAAGGAATCAAAGCACTCGAACCAGCATATTCGAGCAGTACTACAGGCCTTACTGGTTACCTTCCTATGGTCAACCTCATGGGTGTTGATAAAAATTGGGCTTAAAACTGATCTCCCGTCCATCACATTTGCCGGGTTAAGATATACACTGGCGTTTTTTTGCCTGATCCCATTCGTTATCTTAAATCCTGACAATTTAAAAATTCTGCGGGGCCTGTCCATTCGGAGCTGGGTTGAATTGACGGTTCTCGGGGTTGCATTTTACACGATCACACAGGGTGCACAATTTGTTAGTCTCGCGTTATTGCCTGCCGCAACATTGTCATTGCTTATGAACTTCTCCCCTGTTCTGATTGCCTTTTACGGAAGCATCAATAAGCACGAACCGACATCAGCATTACAGTGGGTTGGGATTTTCCTCACCGTGCTTGGAGCAATAATCTATTTCCTGCCGCTATCCACCCCAACAGGTCAAATATTGGGGTTAATGGCCGCCTTGGTGGGTCTACTCGCAAACTCAGGGTCCGCAATTTATGGAAGATACATAAACTCAAACAGCAAACTTTCTCCCATTATCGTTACTGCCGTTAGCATGGGTATTGGAGGTTTGTTATTACTGATGACAGGCTACACAACCCAGGGATTTGGCACCTTGAACACACAACAATGGCTGATCATTGGCTGGCTCGCGCTCATCAACACCGCATTTGCATTCACTCTATGGAACAGAACTTTGCAAACACTCACTGCAGTTGAATCCAGCATCATCAACGGAACCATGTTGCCGCAAATCGCCATCCTGGCATGGTTATTTCTGGATGAACCTCTTAACATCCGCCAAATTTTAGGTATCATTTGTGTTGGGATTGGCACATTGATCGTTCAACTCTGGCGCTATTTTCCTGTTTCAAAAAACATTATTCGTTGAAAGAGTCATAAAGGAGAAAATATGTCAAACAAACCACTGATGATTCTTATTGCTGGCCCCTACCGTTCGGGTACAAACGATGAACCTGAAAAAATTCAGGCAAATGTTCATTTGATGGAATCGTTTGCCTTGCCCATCTTCCACAAAGGACATATCCCTGTGATGGGAGAATGGTTCGCGCTTCCACTAGTCTCCCTGGCTGGCTCAAAACAAATTGGCGATGAGGCATTCAATGAGATCTTCCATCCCATTGCAGAGCGCCTGCTTGAAAAATGTGACGCAGTCCTGCGTGTGGGTGGAGCATCTTCAGGTGCAGACCTAATGGTCAAAACCGCGCAAAGCCTTGGGCTGCAGACTTTTTATTCACTGGACGACATTCCAGCAAGGTAAATATCGTGGGGAACGAATACACGATTCGCGAATACAGATACACCGATGTTCATGCAGTTGTTGACATGCTGAACGCTGGCGGCCACTCGCGGGCAGTTGTGGACGGCGCATGGAATGTTCGTCTAATTCGGTATGTTCCTGTCACAAGTAAAAAGGCTGTAGCCGAAAATCGTCAGGGGAAAATTATCGGCTACGCTTATGTTGCAGATAAAGAGAACAGCTTCATCGTTGAGACAGGAGGCGGAGTCCATCCAGAGTATTTGAATCAAGGTATCGGTTCCATCCTCCTGAATTGGGCGCAGGAGGAAGCCGTAAGAATAAATCAAAATGCACCTGCCGGGGTAAAGTGCGTTTTACAGGCAAATATATTTGAAGGTGAATCCGAAGCAATAAAATTATTTGAGGCTGAAGGTTTCTCAAAAGTTCGTGAATGGGCACATTACGAAATCCATTTGAACGATGAGCCGATCAAAGTGGCGCTGCCCGAAGGAATGAGCATCTGTTCCTTTGACCTGGATAATGATTGGGAGCTTGTCGGCCCCGTGATGGATGCAGCCTTCACAGACCACTGGGCCTCATATTCCTTGCCGCAGATGGAAGCCGAACAAGAAGAACTAGAGGAAGCCCCGCAGGATTTTTCCTATTCCAATTCAGAAGGCTATTGCTTCATCATGCGCGCTGGGGATGAAATTGCAGGTGGAATTTTGTGCAATGCAAAACTGGTTGAACACAAAAATACCGGACGCATTGGCAGTGTTTTCGTTCATCCAAACTATCGCAGGCGCGGAGTTGGCAAAGCCCTGATGCTTGCAGCGTTTAGCGCCTTTCATCAAAACAACGTACGCCGAATTATTCTTGACACCGATTCACAAAGCTTTACAGACTCGTCAAAATTCTATACCAGCCTCGGCATGAATATCTACCGCCGTGAGTTCCTTTACGAAAAAGAAACTCGCACAGGTAGGGAGATCAGGCGGCTCGAGAAATGAATAAAAATCATTCCTGAAATAGCGCCTAAAAAGCATCATTTTTCTATTCCCACTATTCCTGTCCAAAATGTGACAACTCGCAGGGGGATTTAAGTCATATATAACTAACGTATTTCATCACCGGGGGATAAACTTGTAATCGTTATCATAGATTTGTCAATTTCAGGCATATTTGCCTTTCTTAAAGGAGCAAGCATGAAACAACCCATCATCATGATCGACGGTAATGAAGCAACCGCAAGCGTTGCCCACCGTCTCAGCGAAGTGATCGCCATTTACCCGATCACCCCATCCTCCGGGATGGGCGAGTTCTCCGACGAATGGTCTGCCAAGGGAAAGAAAAACCTTTGGGGAACCACTCCTCTCGTCATCGAAATGCAATCCGAAGGCGGCGCGGCTGGAACCGTTCACGGCGCTCTGCAAACTGGCGCTCTCACTACCACTTTCACTGCATCTCAGGGCTTATTGTTAATGATCCCGAACATGTACAAGATCGCGGGTGAACTGACCAGCACTGTCTTCCACGTGGCGGCGCGTGCCATTGCCTCCCACGCCCTTTCCATTTACGGCGACCATCAGGATGTAATGGCTGTCCGCCAGACGGGCTGGGCATTGCTCTCCTCCGGCTCCGTTCAAGAAGCACAGGATTTCGCCGCCATTGCACAGGCCGCCACGCTCAAAGCTCGCGTCCCCTTCATGCACTTCTTTGATGGATTTAGAACCTCCCACGAAGTGACCAAGATCTTCCAACTGACGGATGAAGAACTCCGCCTCATGGTGGACGATGACCTGGTGCGTGCCCATCGAGCACGCGGCCTCACTCCTGAGAATCCCACCCTGCGCGGAACCGCGCAGAACCCCGATGTATACTTCCAAATGCGCGAAGCCTCCAACAATTACTATACTGCCACCCCTGCAATCGTGCAGGAAATGATGGATAAATTCGCCAAAGTCACAGGCCGCCATTACAACCTATTTGACTACAGTGGACACCCCGAAGCTGAGCGTGTCATTGTCATCATGGGTTCGGGCGGCGAAGTTGTAGAAGAGACCGTTGCTTATTTGGCCGCAAAAGGCGAAAAAGTCGGTGTTCTACGTGTTCGCTTGTACCGCCCGTTCTCCATCGAACATTTCATCAAGGGTCTGCCCCAGAGCGTGAAATCCATTGCCGTGCTTGACCGCACCAAGGAACCTGGCGCCAATGGCGAACCAATGTATTTGGATATTGTGAATGCTCTCATGGAAGGCAAACGCGCCGACATCAAAGTGATCGGCGGACGTTATGGTCTTTCCTCCAAAGAATTTACCCCCGCCATGACCAAGGCTGTTTTGGATGAATTATCCAAACCCGAACCAAAAAACCACTTCACCCTCGGTATTAATGACGATGTCTCTCACACCAGCTTGACCGTGGATACCTCCTTCTCGCTCGAATCCGAAGGTATGGTCAGTTGTGTATTCTTCGGTTTAGGTTCCGACGGAACAGTGGGAGCGAACAAGAACTCAATCAAGATCATTGGTGAAGAGACCGACAACTATGCCCAGGGCTACTTCTACTACGACTCGAAGAAGTCCGGCACAGTAACCATGTCTCACCTGCGCTTTGGTCCAAAGTCCATCCGCGCGCCTTATCTCATCGAAGCCAATCAGGCGAATTTCGTAGCCTGCCACCAATATTCCTTCCTTGAGCGCGTGGATATGCTCAAGTACGCGAAAGAAGGCGGCATCTTCCTGCTCAACAGCTTGTACGGTCCCGACGAAGTTTGGGATCATCTTCCACAGGAAGTGCAGAAAGATATCATCGCCAAGAAGCTCAAGTTCCACGTCATCAACGGGTACGATGTCGCTGAAAAGACGGGCATGGGTGGACGCATGAACACCATCATGCAGACAGCCTTCTTCGCCATCAGCGGAATTCTTCCTCGTGATGCGGCGATTGCTGAAATTAAACACGCCATTGAGAAGAGCTATGGGAAACGCGGTGAAGCAGTCGTGAAGCAAAACTTCGATGCTGTGGATGCCACTGTGGCAAATCTTCATGAGGTCAAAGTCCCAGCGAAGGTAACCTCAAAGACGACGCGCAGGCTTCCGGTCCCGAATGAAGCGCCTGAGTTCGTCCGCGATGTGCTCGGTCAGATCATCGACTCTGACGGAGACAATATCCCTGTCTCGGCATTCCCAATCGATGGAACCTTCCCCACTGGCACGACCCAATGGGAAAAGCGCAACCTCGCGCTGGAAATTCCAGTCTGGAACGAAGATATTTGTATCCAATGCGGAAAGTGTGTGATGGTTTGTCCGCATGCGGTCATCCGCCACAAAGTGTACGATGAGAAACTGCTGGCTGGCGCGCCCGAAACATTCAAGCACACTGCATCGAAGTTCAAGGAATTTTCGACCGGTTTTGCCTACACCCTGCAAGTTGCTCCCGAAGATTGCACAGGCTGTACCTTGTGCGTGGAAGTTTGCCCCGTGAAAGATAAGACGGCAGTGGGACGCAAGGCAATCAACATGGAGCCACAACCCGCTTTGCGCGAAGCCGAAGCCAAGAACTGGGATTTCTTCATGAACATTCCGGATATGGACAGAAAGCTATTCAACCCTGCGACCATCAAGAACTCTCAATTGCTGCGCCCATTGTTTGAGTTCAGCGGAGCATGCGCAGGCTGTGGTGAAACTCCGTATGTGAAGTTGGTTTCTCAGCTATTTGGTGACCGGGCTGTGATCGCAAACGCCACGGGTTGTTCCTCGATTTATGGCGGCAACCTGCCTACCACCCCGTGGGCGAAGAATGCCGATGGACGCGGACCCGCCTGGTCGAACTCGCTGTTTGAAGACAATGCCGAATTTGGTTTGGGTATGCGTCTGACGATTGACAAGCAGAAGGAATATGCAGTTGAATTACTCAAATCCTTTGAATCGACCGTAAGCACTGAACTGGTCGAAGCGATCCTGAACGCCAATCAGGAAGATGAAGCGGGTATCGGCGCTCAACGTGAACGCGTTACCGAATTGAAGAACAAGCTTGGCAAGTCCAGTGATAGCCGTGCAAAAGACTTGATCAGCCTGGCGGATAACCTCGTCAAGAAATCCGTTTGGA
Organism: Anaerolineales bacterium; assembly: GCA_016789485.1. GTDB lineage: Bacteria > Chloroflexota > Anaerolineae > Anaerolineales > Villigracilaceae > Villigracilis. The sequence goes on from JAEURE010000004.1 coordinate 12,600, forward strand.
TCATCGGCGGTGACGGCTGGGCGTACGACATCGGCTATGGCGGTCTCGATCACGTGCTCGCCAGCGGACGCAATGTTAACATTCTCGTGCTGGACACCGAAGTGTATTCAAACACCGGCGGACAGGCGAGTAAAGCCACACCGCGCGCGGCAGTTGCCAAATTCGCCATGAGCGGCAAGGGACTGCCGAAGAAAGACCTTGGCCTGATCGCCATGTCCTATGGATATGTGTATGTGGCCCGCGTTGCAATGGGTGCCAACGACCAGCAAACGCTCAAAGCCTTGCTTGAAGCCGAAGCCTATGATGGTCCTTCCCTGGTCATCGCATACAGCCCATGCATCGCACACGGATACGATATGTCCAAGAGCCTCGAACAGACAAAACTGGCAGTGCAGTCAGGCCATTGGCCCATGTACCGTTACGATCCGCGCCTTGCCGAGCAGGGACAAAACCCGCTCGTTATCGAATCCAAGGAGCCGACCATTCCGGTCTCGCAATATGCTTATAATGAAACCCGCTACAAGATGCTCACTCAAATGGATGAAGACCGCGCCGAAATGTTAATGAAGGAAGCGCAGCACGATGCAAAAGCCCGCTGGACCCTGTATCAACAAATGGCGTCCATGCACTATGGAAACGGAAACGATAACGAGGAGAAAAAGTCATGACGGATCTTTCCACAACTTATCTTGGTTTGAACTTAAAGAACCCGCTTGTCGCCTCAGCCTCTCCCCTCTCAAAGAAACTTGACAAGGCAAGGAAGTTGGAAGAGGCGGGGATTTCAGCCATCGTGATGTATTCCCTCTTCGAGGAACAAATCCTTCACGAAACGCTCGAACTAGACCATTACCTGACTCGCGGTACTGAATCATTTGCCGAAGCCCTCACATATCTCCCTGATGGCGGCATGTACGCAGTCAGCCCTGAGAAGTACCTCACCCAACTGACAGCCATGAAGAAGGCTTTGAGCATTCCCGTCATCGGCAGTTTGAACGGTGTTTCCAAAGGCGGCTGGACAAGCTACGCGAAAAAAATTCAGGATGCCGGTGCAGATGCGCTTGAACTGAACCTTTATTATTTGGTTGCCGACCCCAATCTTAAGAGTGAAGATGTGGAAGCAGCCCAGGCGGACCTTGTGGCGGAAGTCCGTGCGGCAATCAGCATTCCACTGGCAGTGAAAATCAGTCCCTTCGTCACTGCTTTGCCCAATTTTGCCAAACGGCTCGTGGATGCAGGTGCAAACGGTCTTGTGCTGTTCAATCGCTTCTATCAGCCTGATTTCGATCTGGATGAGTTGGATATCGTCCATAATCTGGACTTGAGCACCTCGTCAGACCTGCGCCTACCGCTCCGCTGGATCTCGATCCTGTATGGCAAGGTCAATGCAGATTTCGCGCTCACGAGCGGCGTCCATAGTGGTAAGGATGTGATCAAATCCATGATGGCTGGGGCAAAAGTGGCGATGACGGCTTCGAATCTGCTTCATCGCGGCGAGCAGGCTGTCGGTCCGATTTTGAGCGAACTGGAAGAGTGGATGAAGGAACGGGAATACGAGTCTATCCGCCAGATGCAGGGCAGCATGTCCCAGAAAAATGTGCGTGAGCCCGCGGCATTTGAGCGAGCCAATTATATGAAAGTCCTCAGCTCGTGGCGCGAATTGCCATAAGCGAGTACATAGAATCAAAAAAGGCTTCCAGGTGATGGAAGCCTTTTTGTTTACAAAAATCAAAAGCCTGATGACTATTCCTGAACAGGAGCGGCGGCAGCTTGCTTGCGCTGGCGGAAGGTAATTCGCCCGCGCGACATATCGTAAGGAGACATTTCAAGTGCTACACGGTCACCAAGCAAAATGCGGATGTAATGCTTGCGCATCTTGCCGGAGAGGTAAGCGAGCACCTCATGGCCGTTATCCAACTTTACGCGGAATTGAGTGCCCGGTAACGCTTCGATCACCAGACCATCCACTTTGATTTTGCCTTCTTCTTTTGTCATACACGCCTCTTGATCTATTCAGTATCTTTGAAGGAACGCCGCTTGATGCGGCGGATTGCCTTCTTCTTTTCCATACGGCGGGTTTCGCTTTTTGAAACGAACCAGCGTTTGCGGCGAACAGTGCTTAAAACACCACTCTTCACGACCTTCTTGCGAAAGCGCTTGAGCAAGGAGTCCTGGGACTCACCATTTCGTAAATTTACAACTGCCACTGTATTCACCTCCTTTCCGTTTGGAAATAAAAAATCGGCTGTCACACAGACTCAGCCGAAGGCATTCATCAAAAACATGAAACGAACTCAATGACCGTGCGATCAAAAACTACGCTTCAACTCTCCTTGATTTAGTCCTGTGGACATAAAATCCACAACCGAATCTGCAAAATAGATTATACATGATAAAAACGAGCCTGCAAAGGGGGTTTTAAGGAGGATGCCTTGCGCCCAAAAAACGGGTGAAAATAGGTACAATGAGGTGATATGAAAGACATTATTGAGAAAATCAAAGCCGACCCTCGTTATCAAAGAAACATTGAGTATGGTGAACCCCGCTCCGGCCACCCGGAAGGCAAGGTGAAATTCCACATTGCAGACTTGGAAGCCAATCTCGAAGCATTGCGGGAAAGGGGCATTGGGGAAGAGGATTATTGGAAACTCAAATTCATGATCCATGTGCACGATTCTTTCAAGGCCGAGGCGGAAAAATACTCCCCCACTCTTCACCCCCGTAACCATGCCACACTAGCAAGAGAATATGCCAGCCAGTTTACCGATGATCCTGATCTTTTAAATATTCTCCAATACCATGACGAAAACTACAAGTTATGGAAGGAATACACCCAAACGGGCAAATATGACGAGGAAGTTTTTAGAAACATGCTTGCTGCGATCACAGACTGGGATTTGTTTCTTGTTTTTACAATTATTGATGGGTGTACAAAAGGTAAGGAGTATTCAAAACTGGGTTGGTTTATTAATGAAGTGAAAAAATACAAACAAACAATTGTAGATTCCACTTGGGTTTTACCGCCTGAAAAATAACCAAACTTGTCTAGATGTGTACAAATCACCTCTCGTCTTGCTTAAGATTCAATTAAGTTGTACACTACAGTCTGAAAACAAATAGTACCAAAGTCCTATACCTACAAACCTTCATCACAGCACGGAGGGAATATGATTCGATTTCTACGTACCCTCATTTTGAGGAATATCGAAAGAGAAGGCCGCAATCAGGGTTCTCCGACGATCAAATTTGACAACAGAAAAATCTTTGTTGCTGGAGAAAATCTGTACGCAGGCGAATGGTGGCCCTTAAGAGCGCTGGGAGCAAATGCGTTTTACCTGCCTTTACCTTCGAATGCTTATGGTGTTGTAATCTACCCTGATGGAACCACACGTAATTTGGCAGGGGGATTACACGAAGTTCCGCCTGGGCTGTATAAATTACAATATGTAGACAAGCATGAACGCTTTGATGTGACTGCACCCATCTCCGAGATGGCGTTGGATGGGGAGAAACTCACACTTACAGTTATGGTTCGTTACCGCGTCACAGAACCGATTACTGCCCTTCGTATCGACAAGCCCATTGAGACCTTGATCGAGCACCTCCAAACAGATGTGGCTCAGTATATCCGCACACATAACCACAATGATGTAGCCGATGCCCCTGAAGCAAACGGTACAAGCAAAATCCTCTCCTTCTTCACTCAAAGGCACGCAGACCGCTTCCCGCTTTCAAGAGCAATTGCGATTACAGGCATTGAATTGAAAGAATTCGCGGGGGATATGGACTATATCAATATACGGCGCAATGATTTGATCCAACAGCAACAAGATCAAATCAACAAACAGCAATTGGATCGCCAAAAAGATATTGAAAAATTGAAAGCAGAGCACAAAGTAGCCATGGATACAATCAGCGCCAAGGCAGCGGCGGAACAAATGGCTCTGCGAAGCGAAATATTGCACGAAACCCAGAAACGGGATATTCAACTCGATGAATTAAGGCAGCAATCCCAGCGAAGGCACGAACTTGTAGTCAAAGCAGTGGATGCCATCAGCCAGGCTTTGGAACATTCCGGGTATTCGCGAAACTCCGCGGAAATAAAGAGCGCCATCGGCGATCTACTTTCCGCCGTAAGGGAAGATAGACCCGAGACTGCCCAACCATCTACTAAAAATACAAATAACAACCATCCGCGCACAGCAAGCAATGACAAGATCGAAGATCTGACAAACACCCTGCTCAATTTATTAAAGCCGAGAAAATGAACACGCTTTATCTTGAAACAGTTCAAACGCAGGAGGGTTGGCAGACAACGTTTGCTTTTCAGGTCTTTCACCGTCCGGCAGACGAATGGATGGCCATGCGGTGGGGTTTTAATGCAGGCGCTCTCCTTGATGAAGCCTTAGATCGTTATCGGCTTTTTATCGAGTCTCAGGCTCTAAGTGAAACTGCTTACTTATCTAATGAACAACCCTCAGATCGCATTTTGACCTTGCGCGGAATCAACCTGCCAAATGAAGGTTTACAAATGGCTTTGCTTGGCAAGTCATCCGCTCCCGAAAAAGCGCAAGCTCAACAGGCGGCCAGGGATTATGCACGGGAAATTTTTTCCATCTTTCCCTATGATTTCATTATCCAGCCTGCCGAAGAAAAAGCTGATTATGATCGTCTTTTTGGCAGAGATCTTTTTGCAAAGAATCCACAAGTGGCGTCTATCCAACGCGCCATGGTCTTTATCCCGCCTATGGAAAAGTACCAATATTTTTCAGGGATATGGCAAACTAGCCAACGCGCAAATGAGCAGGCTTGGCGCGCTCTTTCAAATACACAAAAGACAACCATGTTGAACATCACGATCCAGCCGTCAATTCTGCATGAAGGGGAAAAAGAAATGCTGCTGGACGCAAAAAAAATAATCGCAGAAATCGTTGCTACCGAAGCGCACGCAGGGAAAGGCATCAAGCAGAAGGAAAATACCTTTTCGCCCCACCTCGCATGGGCAGACGCCTGTATCAATCGACAGCTCGCTCCATGGAAAAAATTCTTTCAAATGCAAATCCATGTTCTTGCGAATGGAACGGTGGATGAAAACCTGCTGCGCTCCATTGGTGCCACCGTCACACGCGACACAAATGAAAATTCAATACCAGGCTTTCAGATCCTGCGGCCTCATTCCAAAGAGGAAGAAAAGGAATGGTGTGAACGAATTCGTTCATTGGATTTTGCATCAGCCTCGATACATATTAACGAACTGGCAGACGTTGAAGAGACCTTCGCAGTCTTCCGCTTCCCCTATCGCCCGGAAACTGGTCTGCCGGGAGCACGCTTCATCTCTGCCGTGAAAGACACATCTACACCGTCTGGATAACAACATGGCAACCAAAAAAGACAGAGACCTTGTCCATGTTCGTGTGATAAAGCACCTTCCACAGGGGCTATCTGTAGAATTGGATAATGGAGAGCATGGAATTATCCGCATCCGCGAAATCTCTTGGGATAGTGAAGAGCTTGCAAATTGGAAGATCAACCATCCTGTTAATTGGGATGGCTACGTATTTTCCATTCCTACCAAAAAAGGAGAAGTACGCGAATTTAGTCTTCGTCTTGTAGCAAACGACCCTTGGGACGATTTTTTCGATGGGTACAATAAAACAGAGGTGTTTGAAGGTGTTGTCACAAGCGTCTTTGAGTATGGCGCATTTATTGAGATAGAGCCTGGAATCACCGGGCTCCTGCATAAAACACAATTGCCGCCTAAACTGCAATCAATCATATTGGATTTATTTTGGCATAACGACAAGGTTTTTGTCATGGTCCAGAATGTGGATCATGAGCAAAGGCAAATTGAGTTGAGCCTGGCTCCGCTGGGAAATTTCCCAGACATGAGTCCATTTAGCACGGATAACCAGCCTTATATCCCGCATGAGGCGGGTGAAAGCATAAGACAGGCCTTGAATGCTAACATTCCCCGTAGGCATATCCTGGTGGTTGAAGATGAGGTATCGCAATCCGAAGCAGTCTGCGGCTGGCTGCGCGAACTTGATCAAAGTGTGGATGTCGTTCACAGCGCCGAAGAAGCCATTGGGTTTCTCTCAAAGACTTTACCAGACATTGCATTGGTGGACGTCGGCTTGCCATCCATGAGCGGTACCGATCTAACCCGTCACATCTTGGAAAATTATCCACAAGTACAGGTTGTAAATGCAACGGATTGGGCACGGGCAAGCGAAGTTAGCGAAGCTTTGGAGCAGCTGCAGGCGCAGGGGGGCAAATTGCTGTACAAGCCGTTAGTGCCAGAAGACCTGGTGATGTATCTTTTATACGAGCAGGACCACCAAGGCATTACAAAGCAGCAGATTGAAGAAAAATCAATTGTTTTAAAAGTTCCGCCGAAAAATTCCAAAAAAAACATACATACCTTAATGGCCCTGTGTAAAAAGCGTTTGGGCGTAGAGCATGTCTTTTTATTTGCACTCGACCCGGCGCATCGCAGAATACGTGTTGTGGAGCGTATTGGTGATGGTGCAATAAACAAGAATGCGATTACACAGTTGATCTACAGCCCTGTGCGTGATGTGGCCGAAGACCGTGATGTGGTCGTCGTCAATGAAATTGGAGAACGGGAGCACAGGCGATTTCAATATTTGGTTGAGTTCCTCCCCACCATGACCTCTTGTATCGGCATTCCCATCCCTGCGCAGACCGCACAAAAATACGCACTTTTTGCAATAGACCACCGCGAAAAACAGTTTGGCGAGGAAACTCAGTTATATGCGGAAGGAATAGCACTCTCAATTGGCGCGGCACTGGACCAAAATGAACTTAGAGAAATATCCGCTTTAATTCAACGTTCTGCATTGATTGGGAATTTGGCGAGTGGAATGATCCATGAGATCAACAACCTGGTTGCTCCGCTTCAATATGAGTCTGATAACCTGCGAAAGATTCTGATGCGCCTTGAGAAGGAACCGGAAGATTCTATTCACGAAAAAATCAAAAACGAGGTTTCCAATATAGAGCAGGATGTCCGTCAAATCATCAGCACAGTAAATACATTTGGCAAGATCGCAAAGAAGCCAAAGGCGGAAGTTCTGAGAGTCGATGAGATCGTCAATGACACTCTGCTCTTGCTGCGTGAAATCAGCAAGAGGTCGCGGGTCAAAATGTTGTTCAATCCACCTGAAAAAATGGTAATCGTTCGCAATCAGGCTGTTGTCCTTGAGCAGATCGTTCTGAACGTGACGCTAAATGCAATTCAACAGATTGTAGAACACCGCAGCGAAGAAAGCGGTCAAATCCACATCGCCATGGAATTAATCAATGAAACCCAAAACAATGCAATATGCCGCATCCTTGTAGCGGACAACGGACCAGGGATTCACTCTTCTCTTTGGGAAAAGATATTCGAGATGGGGTACTCCACCCGCCAGGATGGCAGCGGAATTGGATTGTTCGTTTCGCGCAATCTAATGGAAGAAATCGGCGGCAAGATATATGTTGCTGACAGTCATATTTTGCATGGCTCGGTGTTCGGGCTGGAAATTCCAATAGAGTTATAAGGAAAAAACTATGAACCGCCTGTTAGTTCTTGATGACAATGAACGCTTCGCGGACACCCTGAAGAGGAGTATCGCTGGCTTTGATGAGTACGACACTGAATTGGTTGAGGTGGCCACCACACCGCATACGGCAATTCACCTCGCTCAGCATGCAACCGAGAATAAACAACCCTTCACTGTTTTCCTGATAGATCAAAACCTGGATGCTGAAATGGACGGCATCCAAACCATGAAGGAATTACTGGCAGTTAGCCCGGATGCAGATGCGATTATTTTCACTGGATTTGATACCCCCCAGGATGGGATACGCGCCTACGAAGAAGGCGCTTCTCGCTATTTGCCAAAACCATTCGAACCCAGAGAACTAGGGTTCATACTAAAAGAGTTATCACGCTCCAGGAAAGTAAGACTAGAAGAAGCTCGTCAACGCCGTCAATTTAAAGTCGCCGCGAGCATTGCAGAAGCGGTTGGTACAAGTCTAAAATTAGAAACCACCATGGATGCTGTATTAGGAACCTTGGATGAATTATTCGAAAAAACGCGATTATGTGTACTATTATATGATAAGCATCAAAAGTTCCTAAGTTTTGCTCCTGCCACGTTGAAATACTATGAGATCAAGAATCCAAAATATACCCAGCTGGACACCTTTCATCTTGACCAAGGAAGCATAGCGTGCCGTGTAGCAAAACAAACGCTCATGAGCAGAAAAATGGAGTTTGTAAATGTTGGGGATGTAAGTAAAGATATTGACTACAAAAACCTGAACCCTGACACAAAATCAGAGTTTTGTGTCAGTTTGCTAAATTCAAACAAGGATTTACTTGGCGTTTTGGTGTTGGAGAGAAATCGGATTAATGGCTTTTTAGCAAGCGAGTTGGATCTTATAAAGATGGTAGCCCGGCATATCAGCATTGCGATTGAGCGGGCACAGCAAAGCGAAGAGCTGGAGTATAAATCCATTGTTTCCACCCGAACTTCATGGGCCGCAAATATTGCCCATGGAATTAATAGCGAAGTCAACAATATATTAAGCTGGGCTTATCTTATTCGAAAAAAAGCAGGCGAAGATACTGAAATAGGTAAATATGCGTTAAATATTGAGGAAAGCGCAGCGCAGTTGGCAAGCATAAATCCATGGACAAACAAACCCTCGGAGCCGATCTTAATAGATACATTTCTGCAAGAGGAACTTCTTGAGATCACAAAACCAAAAGATATCCATGTAAACTTCCTGCTGGGTGCGTCAGACATAAAAGCAATGATCAAGATTTCTCAATTTAAAAACACATTAAGGCTACTAGTTAATAATGCATCCAAAGCAATGAAACAAATGGATGAAAAAAGGATCTCTGTCTCCACCCGCCTGACAAACAACAACTCCACAGTTGAAATCTTATTCAAGGATTTTGGCCCCGGTATCAGTGAAGATAAACATTCCTCGGCCTTCCGCAGCCCATTTACAACCAAGCAAGAGGGCGGATATGGACTGTTATTTATACGACAGATGATTGAAGATATGAATGGGCAGATTAGGCTTCTTCCTTACGAAAAAGGCAGGGGAGCCGAGTTTTTAATCCATTTACAAATTTCAGATTCAACATCAAAGCTTCAAGGCGACTAGAATGTTCATCAATTTTTCTGACTTGGAAAAAACAAAACCACGCGTTCTAATTGTAGAAAACAAGCCATCAACACGCGTGGCAAATCAATCACTTCTTATGGAATGGGGGTATGAACCTGTCTTAGCAATGGGCGCTGGAGCATCCTTAATTGCTGACGCAAAACGCCAGGCAGAAGAGAAACGATGTTCGCTTGCATTGATTGATCTTCGCATTCTGGATGATGATGATGAACAAGATACAAGCGGGCTAACCCTTGCAGAAGAAATGTCCGATAAACTCTACCCCATTATCTTGAGTGGGTATGAAAATTTCAACGCCATTATAAAAATGCTGAAAGAGCTCCAGACAAAAAAAATTGAGATAGGCTTCGTTAAAAAAACAGAAGGACCATTTGCGCTAAAAACCACGTTGGATGAAGAAGCAGCAAAAGCCACTGCCTCAAAAAGAAAACTAATATTTGAAAATCTAGAAATTTTGGATGAAATCCTCAAATCGCCATTTGGGAAAAATATTACAGAATATCCAGATCAGCTTGTGGATGTGTTTGCGCGATTATTTCCAAATGCAAAAAAGCTTCGCCTTGAAAAGCTTGATTTGCGGCCCGCCTCGTCAAATGTATCTACTGTTCCAAGACCCAACTCTGTAGTACTAAAAGTATATGAAGAAAACTACGAACCATTTGTTGTTAAGCTTGCCCGTTCTGAAAAAATAATAAAAGAAGTAAAGAATTATACCAATCACATTCACAGAAGATTAACAGGCTACTTCTCTGCAAGATTGGAACGCGACGCAAGTCTCTGGGACATAGGAGGCGCCGCATATTCCTATGTGGGCGAATTCGATGTGACCACTTTCTCACGTTTTTACGAGGAGAAAACATCCCCGGAGATCGACGAATGTTTGGGGGCGTTTTTCACCAGAATCTGGGGCAGGCATTACGAACAAGCGCATGACGAAGTCAACGTATCTCTTTTCAACCTTTACTCACAAGTTTGGGATAATTGGTATGAGAAAAGAAAAGATGACTTCTTTAGAACACGATTCAAAGGATCGAACTTGCTAGGCGCGGAACGAAGCATTCCAGAACCCATTCAATGGTTCAAGGAAAAGATTGCAACACCTTCGAATGACGTGAGCATCGTTGAAAAAACTCGTGTTGGCGTCACGCATGGGGACTTACACGGTGATAATCTATTAGTAGATACCCAAAAGAATGTATGGGTGATTGACTTTGAGCGATGCGGGGAAGGTCACATTTTGCAGGATTTCATTGAACTGGAAGCGGACATTTTTAATCGCCTTGAAGAACATAATGAGAATTTCCCTGCCTATCTTGAAATGTGTGACACTATTCTAAAACAGGAGCAGATACAAGGCTTTGACGAATCAGAAATCGCCTCCGAAGACCCGCGCATTGAAAAAGCGCTCAAGACCATATCAAAACTTCGAGCACTTGCAAGGCAGCACACAAAGATCACCGACGCCCGCGAATATTTATATGGATTGCTCTTCAATATGATGTTCCGCGCCGCCATGATATACAAAACAGACCCGCAAAAAAATGAACGTCCATTGCTGCTTGCTGGTCTTATTTGCAACCGCCTTGACCATTGGGGCAGACCCTGGCCTCCTATCGAACAAGATCTTTCTTAAACAAAGGAGAATACAATGAGCACAACTCCAGCCCATTATCGCGAAGAAGTATTAAAGCCATTTTTCAGAAATGTAAAAAGCGGCGAATCATTTTACATCGTTGGCGCGCCGAGTGTGGGGAAAACCAGACTTATGGATTTCGTCATGGGTGACGATCCGGATGCACTTTGGGCGGGAGAAGAAGTGGATCGTGATTGGGTCAAGAATAAATATCTTGGTGAAGATATTGCCTCAAGGGTATGGCTGGTGCGCGTGGATATGAACCGCATGAGACATGAAAATGACTGGTCATTCCAGTTCTACGAACTACTGCTTCACACTCTTCTGCTAACATGCAACCGATACAGCGACATGGAAAAAATCGAGGCTTTGAAAGAGCATCTAGCAGCATTAGACTCGCAAGTCATTCAAAGCAAGGATGCATTGATGGCGCACCGTCTTTTCGAAATGGCGGTAAACATGATCTGTCAATCCTATAAAATTCAAATTTGTTTCGTGTTCGATGAGTTTGATGACACCTATCAAACCATGCCGCGTGAAGTTTTTGCCCAATTGCGCGCAATCCGCGACGCAAATAAATATCGATTAACTTATATTTTATTCTTGCGGAACCTGCCTGAAAAATTGCGCTCGCCAAAGGATAATGAAAGTTACTATGAATTGATCTCGCGCAACATGCTTGGTCTTGGGCCATACTCCGCCATGGATTCATTTCACATCATTGGCCAGCTTGAAAAACGAAAAGACCATGAACTAGGCAAAGAGGATCGTGAGTGGGTGTGGGCAAACAGCGGGGGTCACCCCGGGTTGATCCAGGCTCTGTTTTCTCTCCTTAAGGATAAACCACTTACGGCAGCACAAATGCAAAATACGGAATGGCTGGCAAAGCAGGAAATGATCAGCGAGGAATTTCGAAAGATTTGGGAAGGTCTTTTGGAAGATGAACAGGATGCTCTTAAAAAAATAGCGCACGGTGATCAAAAAACCGTTTCTCCCTCAACGGGAAAACTGTTACTCGCCAAGGGCATGATCAAACCTTCAAGCAATCAATCCATCGTTCTTTTCAATCCCCTGTTTGAATATTGGATACCGTAGTTTATTTTTAAGAAGTTAAACAAAAAAGCCACCTAAAATCGGTGGCCTAAAAGATAAAGAAAAGCCCCTTGGCAATGACCTACTCTCCCGGGAGGTCGCCCTCCAAGTACCATCGGCGCTGACGTGCTTAACTACCGGGTTCGGTATGGGACCGGGTGTACCCACGTCGCTCAAATCACCAAGGGACAATTTCACAAAATTGTCACTAAATAGCAAGATTGATGTATGTTTGAAAAGTACCAAGTTCTCCGCATCACGGAAGGAAGCCCTCGACCATTAGTACAGCTTAGCTTAACACATTGCTGTGCTTACACATGCTGCCTATTAACCAGATAGTCTATCTGGGGTCTTACACCCTTACGGGTCACAGGGATCTAATCTTAGGGCGAGTTTCCCACTTAGATGCTTTCAGCGGTTATCTCTGCCAGACATGGCTACCCAGCGATGCTCCTGGCGGAACAACTGGCACACTAGATGTCTGTCCACTCCGGTCCTCTCGTACTAGGAGCAGCTCCCTTCAAATCCCTTACGCCCACAGCGGATAGAG
>JAEURE010000050.1 GCA_016789485.1 Anaerolineales bacterium
CTCGAGGCGGCTAATCTGCGCATCGCTGTAACCAACGGAAGCGGCAAGTTCCATTTGTGTCAGCCCGACACGGCGGCGCAGGAAGCGCAGCAGGTCGCCGAAAGTTGTAAATTTTTCGAGGGTGGCGGCAGGAATAGAAGTGGTCATATTTATAAAATAGCACATTTCCAGCGGTTTGGAGAATTTTGGCAGAAAATGGCAGGACAAATAAAACGCCACATGCTACATTCAGGGCATAACACAGCGCGGCGTCGCGCTGAATTCAACTCTTGAGGAGAGAAAAATGAAATCGAAAAAATTATTTGTTCTACTGGCTGGTCTGGTCATACTTTCGTTCATAGTGACGGCATGCGGCGGCGGGAACTCTGGATTCCCCACCGGCAAGTTCATTAAGGAAGGCACCCAGGAATACGGTCTCAAGTTCAATGAAGATGGAACCTTCGAGGTGTTCAACGGCGATACGGTCTTCGTACACGCCACATATAAGGTCTCGGGTAATGTCTTCACCGAAACGGGCAATGATGGCGGCTGTGAACCGAATGTGGATTTTAACTATACCTTTGACGGCTCGAAATTGACCTTCACCTACGTCGGCAACCCCGAAGATGATGCGGACTGCGCCGGGCGTTACGCAGATTTTAATAACGTTACCTACACCCTGACAAAATAATATATTGCCGCATAAAAACATGAGAGGGTTCCGCATTTTCATGCGGAACCCTCTCAACTCTCTCCTACCGATAAAGTCACCAGTAAATCTACAACTGCTCAAAAGAGCAGGCTGTATTTGATATTAATTACCCTAATCATACAATAAAGATACGCTTTGTTCAATGAACAAAAGTACTACTGGAACATCATCGCACGCGTGTGATGTTGATGCATTTTGGGATGTGGCTGGGAGGCGTAAATGCACATCCAAATTGATAATCATTCTCGAAACGGACGATAATAAGGGATTCGATCACTCCAAAGCCTGCAATCGGTCGCGTAACGGGCAAGCTGTCCACATCGCTGCTCCATTCGAGAGTATATGCTCCCTTGGCAAACCTTGTAAATCCATCCACGGGAATGAGTGGTTCGGGCACTTTCTCACCATTTTCCACAGCAGACATACCCTCCAAAACCAGAGCATTCATATCCCGAAGAGCGTCTTTTGCCTCAGGGGCCATTTGCGAAAATCTGCCGCCAATCACAGCCACAACCAGGATCAAAGCTGTCACTTTCAATAACCGCGATAATGGACTGGAAGGAGTACGTCCCGCAGCATCCAAACTTCCCACCAGCCATCGGAAAAAGAGACCAAGGGGCAGATAAAAGATAAGGCGCGGCAAAAAGGTGAACAGGGACAGGAAAAAGGAAGTGACTACCTGACTCTCACCTGAATTAATGAAAGCAAACAGCGAACTGGCAAACACCGCAAGTATTCCGCTTCCAAGCAAGCCCCAGAATGATTCTTCATCCCAAGCGACGATCAACCCGATCAAACCCATAAACAGGGAACTCAAAACCACTGTGGGAATACGCCCAATCGGCATTTCAAACAGGGGAACTCCGGGAAGCGCCCACACATTGATAAATTGGGAAATTAACGAATATGGAAATCCAAAGGCAAGACCAATGATGAATCCATACGTGCGGCGCGTTTTATCACTCATATTATCTCTCTCCGAAAATAATTCCTTGCCATAAAATACTCTTAAAACCCTTCATCACGCATATATCACACCGCCTCCTGTATGAATCGGGAGGCGATGGGACTGCTTGACATGATACTACGTATGGTGAAATCTTAATTTAAAAGTCTTGTTATGTCACCCTACCAGCGGAGGGTATCATCTAAACGTAAGGATTGCCAAACAAGGGGGCGCCCTAATATCCGCAGCCGCTTTTCCTGAATTGATCCACGGGCATCCCAAAAGCTTCGAATACCGGGGTTCCATCCCACTCTGCTGGAATGGGCAGGCCAAGCGCAAAGGCAGAAGTTGCCGCTGTATCCATCGTATACACCTGAGTGGACAATTCACCGGGGACAATCCCCGGACCGCTGATAATCCACGGGATGGTCATATCCTCGGGAAGATCTGTTCCATGGGTTGTATCGTGTCCGCCATGGTCAGAGGTAATGATGATCATTGTACCTTCATACAAGCCATTTGCTTTCAAGGCCTGGAGGATTAGACCAAATAACTCATCGTTCCTTTTGTAAGCCCGCAACTGCTGGCGCGACATCCAACCATCTTCATGACCTACAAGGTCGCCATCTGGAAAATGCACGAACATAAGGTCAAATCCCTGCTGGATTTGTTTGATGGCAAGTCTCTCCACGGTGGAAGTGTCCTTGATCTTGTCCGTCTTATCAATGAACTCGAAAAAATCCGTGCTGCCCGGCTCAGTGATCTGGCGCAGCTTTTCCTTGCCGACCACCATGGCTGTTTGCATTCCAGCCGCCTGGGCAAGATCAAAAATGTCAGTGCCTAGGGCAAAGCCATTTTGCGGCACATATTCATTCCAACGGACGATATGTTTGGCAGGACATGTCCCCACCAGCATTGAAGTGTGCGCCGGCAAGGTGAGGCTTGGCATGATGGTTTGCGCGTTCAACGTGTACGCACCAGCTTGCATAAATGTCATTACATTTACCATCTCCGCTTCAGCAATCGCATCGGGACGCAGACCGTCAAAGCTGACAATCAACACACGGTCAGTTGTTGGCAGAGGTGTAGGTGTAATGGTTGGGGTTGGGAGGGGAGTCTCTGTAGGCAGCGGCGCAGGGGTGCTGCTTGGGATGAGAGTCTCTGTCGAACCTGGAACAGCCAACGGCGGCGGAAGAGGAGCGAACGATCTACATGATTGTAGAAGGCATACAAAAAGAGTCAAAGTCAAAATTCTTTTTGTCATTCGAGGTTGATGTCCAAATTAACGGCAGGGATTCTTTTCATGCATTGTCAACATGGGTTGACCAAATGCAGTATAAACGGGGATGCCATCCCAATCTGGTTGAAGGGGCAAGCCCAATGCGTATGCTGCTGTCACCGCAGTATCAGTCGTGGATATCATAAAGGTTAACTCGCCCGGAACAACCCCCGGGCCGGAAGCGATCCAGGGGATTCGAAAATCCTCAATTACAAGACCAATGTGATTCTTATCATGTCCGCCATGATCAGCAGTAATGATGATCAAAGTAGAATCCAACAGGTTGTTTGCTTTCAGCGCATCGAGGATCAATCCCAGGGCTTCATCGCCCTGGCGTAAAACTTTCATGTATTCGCCAGACATCCAGCTATATTTATGGCCGCGCAAGTCAGGTCCCGCAAAATGAACGAACATCAGGCCAAAGCCCTCATTGATCTGCGCAACCGCCTCCTTGGAAATTGCAGGCTCACCATAGCGAACTTCAAATACATCGGTTGTCTCGGGCTCCGCCATTTGACGCAGTTTATCCTTGCCAACAATCATCACTGTCCTCATACCTGCCGCATGGGCAAGGTCAAAAATATCCACACCTTTAGAATATCCCATGTACTTAAAATATCTATCGTAGATCATGCCATGTTTATCCATACACAATCCTGACAACATGGAGGCGTGGCTTGGTGAAGTGGAAGGGTAATCTATCGTCTCCGCAGATGTATATGAGTAAGCGCCCTTCGCAGCCAGATCCATCAAGATAGGCATGGGAGCCAACGGAATGGCATCGGGACGCATGCCATCATAGCTAATGATCAAAACGCGTTTGATACTTGCAAACGATGGCAGCGGTGTCAGTGTCACCGTGGGAAGAGCTGTTTCGGTTGGAACTGGAGTTTCCGTTGGCAACAGAGTTGCTGTTGAAGGAGCCGTAATCGTTGGAATGGGAGTGTCTGTTTGAAAATAAATGGAAGTTACGGCGGGTTCAGGCGGCAGGGAATAACCCCAAAGATCGGGGTTGGATCCGCATCCCACTAATACAAACACAAGCAAGATAACAAAAAACTTTTTCAGGATCATTTCTCCAACATGGGCATTTTTAACCCGTGACGTTTTGCCGTATCAATAGCAATTTCATATCCTGCATCAGCGTGTCGGACAACGCCCATGCCTGGATCTGTGGTCAAGACTCTTTCCAATCTGACGGCTGCTTCAGGTGTCCCATCCGCAACAATGACCTGACCCGCGTGCTGGCTGTACCCCATGCCAACACCGCCGCCATGGTGAAAGGATACCCAGGTCGCCCCGCCAACAGCATTGATCATGGCATTGAGAATTGCCCAATCCGAAATAGCATCGGAGCCGTCTTTCATCGCTTCAGTTTCCCGATTCGGTGAGGCAACAGAACCTGAATCCAAATGGTCGCGTCCAATCACAATCGGCGCTTTCACTCTTCCGCTCGCCACAAGTTCATTGAACATCAAACCAGCTTTGGCGCGTTCGCCATATCCAAGCCAGCAAATGCGCGAAGGCAATCCCTGAAATGGAACCTTTTCTTTTGCCATTTTCAGCCAGCGGTGCAAATGCGCATCTTCAGGGAAGAGTTCCATAATCGCCTTATCGGTGGTGTAAATATCTTCCTTATCCCCGGAAAGCACCACCCAGCGGAACGGACCTTTACCTTCACAAAACAATGGACGAATATAAGCAGGGACAAAACCGGGGAATTCAAAAGCGTCACTCACACCATTATTGAAGGCTTGCTGGCGCAGATTATTCCCATAATCAAACACTTCCGCGCCTGCGCGTTGAAAGGCAAGCATGGCTTTCACGTGCGTAGACATGGAATCCATTGCCATCTTCTTATATTTTTCAGAGTCACTGACTCGCAATTGGTTTGCAGCAGTGATTGACAAGCCGGACGGCACATAGAATAAGGCTTCGTGTGCGGAAGTTTGGTCAGTGACCACATCGGGAATGATACCGCGCGCAGCCAACTCGGAATACACATCCGCCGCATTGCCAATGAGACCGATGGATTTTGGAATTTGCTTTTCCTTGAATTCTTCGACAAGGGTCATGGCTTCTTCGAGGTTATCCACGACCATATCCACATACCCGATAGAGCGTCGGCGTTCGGCGCGCTCAGGATCCACTTCTACGATTAATCCGACCCCTTCATTCATCGTAATGGATAATGGTTGTGCGCCGCCCATGCCGCCTAAGCCTGCAGTGAGGACAAACTTCCCTCTTAACGATCCCCAGCCTTTAAGTTTGGCAAGCGCGCCAAAGGTTTCATATGTGCCTTGCAAGATGCCCTGTGTACCGATGTAAATCCACGAACCGGCAGTCATCTGACCATACATGATGAGCCCTTTTTTATCCAACTCGTCAAACTTTTCCCAGGTAGCCCAGTGCGGCACGATGTTGGAATTTGCAATCAAAACTTTGGGAGCGTCTTTATGACTTTTGAATATGACCACTGGTTTTCCAGACTGTACAAGCAGGGTTTCATCTTCTTCGAGATTTTTAAGCGAATCCAGAATGGCGTCAAAAGATGCCCAATTGCGCGCAGCCTTGCCTCGCCCGCCATAAACGACAAGGTCTTCGGGCTTCTCGGCTACTTCGGGGTCGAGATTATTTTGGATCATGCGATAAGCAGCTTCGCTGAGCCAGTTTTTGCAAGTCAATTGTGTGCCGCGCGGGGCGCGGACTGTGCGAGGTGCAGACATGATAGCTCCTTAACAAACACCCTCGTTGTATCGATTTACTACAGAGGGATTATCAGTAACATTATATTTCACTGCCCCAATAATTCAACCGAACTGATCACAAAATTCACATCTACTTGAATCTTATATTTGAAATCCTTCAAATAGGTAAAGTTCATAGACACAAGGGTATCAGCCGTTGGTTTGAAGTAAACAAGAGTTGAATAGAACGGAACGACCCAACCCTCACTGTCAGTCTTCGAAAACTGCCCACCGATCTCTATCACTTTTACCTGATTTATAGTTTCATACACCTGTGCAGTATCCATCCGAAAACCAGGGATGGCACTGGAAGTCTCCAACTTACGCAGCAGTTCCCCCATGGAATTTTCATTCATCGGGTGGGTGTCTTCCGCTTCCCATCCGATGAATGAAAATCCGAAAAGGGTATTCTTTTCGATATCGGGGCGCAAAGGATATGAATACAATTGATCGAATCCGGCTTCATAGGCGTTTATATCAAAATTCATTTGATTGAGAAGCAATTCGTTTTTTGCGGCATCCTTGAGGGCTGTATTGAATTCCTCTGAATTTGGCCGCAACGTCAGCCAACCAACAGGGAAAGTCATTTCATACCCGCCGGAGATGTGGGTAAATTTTACGGAACCATCAGGCAGTTTTTCAAGGCTGGTCTCGTTCACAGCGGGCAGTGTGGGAGCAGGAGACTCAGCGGGAGCCAGGCCGACGGCAGCCGCAGTTTGTGTTGTGGCTGCGTTCACTGTCTGCACGATAACGGTTGAGAGTGAATTCTGGTCGATAGGCGCTGACTGGCTTGCTCCAGGGATAACACAAGCCAATACGGATACCAGGATCATGCTGATCGCGATGAAACGTTTATTTCTCATTGCCATATTCCCATCTATATTATTGATTAGTGAAACCTGTCGCAGTACGCCGTCCACACTGTATGCAGTATGGACATTGAATATTACAGTTTCTAATTTCCAACTTTGAGAGTTTCGATCATCGCATCAAACTGGGGAAGAACTACCTGTTTCAATTCCTCCGTGCTTGTCAGAGTAATGACCATTGTGCCAACATCGACCTTTATGAAAACCTGCTTCTGGAACATTTCAACATTTACTCCTTCCAAAGTTGTGACCGGGGTCTTGGATGTGATCACGCCAATAGGGAGCCCGCTGGCCGTAGCGGAAATTTCCGTGGCAGTCACCTCCAAGCCGGGCAACATGTCTGGCAGGGTTGCGGCCGCGGATTTAAGGTCTGCATCATCCGCAAGGGACATTTCATTTGGTTTATCCCAATAGAGACTGATGTTGGTCACAAAGTCAATTTCTGTGTGTCCTTCCTGTATATCAAGGACAAAGAGACGAATCTCGTCCGGGTTCAATTTCTCGATACTGCTCAATGAACGCTGCATGGACGGATTGGATAGTTCAGGCATCAGCCATGCGTCCAGATATTCCTGCGAGTTGATGCGGATGGGCAGCCAGCCTGTCGGCAAAGAAAATTCGTAGCCACCTCTCATATCAATGAATTGCGCGGTGCCATCTTCAAACCTGTTGATGGCGCTTCCGGAATCATCCGCATCGGGTGTAGGGCTGGGAGTTGGCACGGGTGTGGCTGTGGAATCTGGCGCTAATGTGGGTGCGGGAACAGCCTGCTCAGTTTGTGCAATGGCGGCGGATACTGTGGCAGCCACCATATTTTCGAGCCGGGTATCAGGCGTCGGCGCGGGCTGCGAAGCGGCGGGGAGTCCCGGTACAACGCAAGCCAGAATCGTCGTCAGAAGAATCAGTGCAGCGAACAAGGCACGTCGAGTGTTCATGGATTCCATCCTTGAGTATGAATTGAAAAAGCCTCCCGGCTATTATAGCCGAGAGGCCTTCATGATTTATTGCTATTTGTGTTCAGGAACTATACGGGAACTTTCCCATTTGAAACCATGTCTGCAAAATTGGTGCCTCGCAACCGTTTTACCAGGTCTTCCTGCGCGTCACACCAAACGGGGCGGAGGGGGCAATCGGCATCGAAGGCGCATGTGCCTGTATCACCGACACATTCATTGAGCTGAATGGGGCCATCAATCGCTTCGATCACTTCCAAAAGCGTGATCTCTTTTGGAGTGCGGGCAAGGGTAACGCCGCCACGCGCTCCGCGTGAGGTATGCAAAAGTCCGGCAATGGACAATTGAGAAACAATCTTGGCGAGGAAGGATGGCGGAATGCGTTGTTCCTCCGCGATCGTACTCGTTGCTGTGCGTCCTTCGCCATTTCGGGCAAGGTGGAGAACTGCACGAACGGCGTAATCTGCTTGACGTGTGATTTGCATACGACCTCACTTTAAAAAAATAGGTAAACTTTACCGACAATCACGATTTTATTGTGAATATTGTAGCAAGGCAAGTGATAGAGGTCACAGATGAATTATGACCTTTTACTCTGAATTATAAAGAGGATTTTTCAGGGAATTAAAGAAAATCACGCATCCTTCTTAAAGGATGCGTGAAATGCGATAAGCATATTTGCCTTACTTGGTGAGAGTCAGGTTGCCCGCACCCATTTCAACGACAAAGGTGAGCGTAGGACCTTCGCCTTTTTGCCTGTAGACGTTCCCGCTCTGCCCCCAGCTGGAACCTGCGTTGATGTTCGATGCGCCGCTCTCCACTCTGACGACTGCGTCCACTCCTTCAGGGATGACAAGGATGATGTTGCTGAATCCGCTTTCGATTTTGATGGAGGCGTCCCGCTGTAAATCACCGGAGAAATCAAGGGTGTAGTCACCTGCGCCGGAGGAGAAATCAAAAATGCTGAAGTTGGCGTTAGCGAGTCCCGTCATTTTGACATCAGATGCGCCAGTAGCATAGTTGAAACTTGACATTTCGACTTGATTGGGTTCGGAGAAAGCAAGTTCCACGTCCGCCGCGCCATCTTTGATGGTGAGGCTGGTAAGCGAAAGCCCGCCAAACTCAAAGGTGCCGTCGTATGCGCCCGATTCAACCGTCAGATTCATGGGCTGAGTGCCGAGCTTGAAATCCCATTCGTTTTTGAGATCGTCGAAAGAAGGCAGGAAATTGACGCTTACATTGCCCATTTTGACCTGGACATCACCGCTATCTTTGACGATTTCAGGTTTGAATTCCTTGTAATTGTAGGTGGCAGTGCCATCCACAAGCGCCTCTCCGCCGGGGGACAATTTTAAATCCCCTGCGCCAAACGAGAGTTTCAGGTTGGTTTCATCCGCGTTGGGATAAGCCACATTAATATCATCCACAACTTCGGGGCCGGGCTGTGCTTTTTGGGGAACATCGATGTTAAATCCACAAGCCAGCGTGGTTAACGCGAGAACCGCGATAAATAGGAAAAGTTTTCGAAACATAAGAAAATACCTCCTCAGGTAATTGTGTCTGAGAAGGTATACGATGGAAAGTGGAAAGTGGTTGCGGAGGGTTTCTATTTCTCTTTCTTCAACGCCGCATCCAAAGCCTGGTCCAGCGAGCGGACTTCGATGATCTCAATTCCCTTAGGATATTCTTCTCCCTTGCGAATCGCCTTGGGGACGATGGCAGTTTTGAATCCCAATTTTTGGGCTTCACGCAAACGCGCCACCATTTGGCCGGGCATACGCAATTCGCCTGCCAAACCAATCTCGCCGATCAACACAGCTTCGGCACGGACAGGCACATCCTTCCACGAAGACGCGATGGCGGCAGCGATGGCAAGGTCTGCGGCAGGTTCGTCAATTTGAATGCCGCCCACCACGTTGACAAAGGCATCATGCTCCGCGAGTTTCAATCCAACACGACGAGTGAGCACAGCAGTGATCAATAACAAGCGGTTGAAGTCCACACCGTTGGGAGTGCGGCGCGCATTGCCAAATTGAGTTGGCGATGTGAGCCCTTGAATTTCAACGAGGATAGGACGTGTTCCTTCCATTGTGACGGCAATAGCAGAGCCAGCCGCATTGACCAACCGCTCCGCAAGAAATGCCTCAGACGGATTCGTCACTTCCATCAACCCGCCTTCGCGCATTTCAAAGACGCCCACTTCTGCCGTCGCGCCGAAACGATTCTTCACCGAGCGCAGCAAACGATATGCCTGAAAACGGTCGCCCTCCAGATACAAGACCGTGTCTACAATATGTTCCAACACACGCGGGCCCGCGATGGCGCCTTCCTTGGTCACATGCCCGATCATAAAAACAGACACGCCTGTAGATTTCGCCAACTCGCGCAAATGTGACGAACACTCGCGCACCTGCGAAACCGATCCCGCTGATGAATCCATTTCAGATAAATAAACTGTCTGGATCGAGTCAACAATTAACAGGTCAGGTTTTGAATCGCGGACGTGGTTCAGGATCACTTCGAGGTTCGTCTCCGTCACCAATAAAAGATTTGTGGGCAATTCTTTTTTTCCGTTGATCAAACGCACAGCGCGCATTTTGATCTGCCGTTCCGATTCCTCGCCCGAAACATACAGCACGCGTTTTTTATCAGCCATCTCCATTGCCATTTGCAGCATGAGCGTGGATTTGCCGATTCCAGGGTCGCCGCCCACGAGGACGATGGAACCAGGCACGATGCCGCCGCCAAGGACTCGCGCAAACTCACCGATCGGCAGGTGGATGCGGTCTTCCGCTTCACCTCCGACCTCGGAAATGGGACGCGGAATCGAACGACCTGTCAGCCCTCTGACGGTGGACGATCCCTTCGCCACAGGCTCATCGTGGATAACTTCCTCCACCATGCTATTGAACGAATTACACTGCGGACATTTGCCCATATAACTAGCAGAGACACGTCCGCATTGCTGACAGACGTAGCGTGTGTGAACTTTTGTTTTTGCCATATTCATTTTCTCCCCCCTCTCCTACAGGAGAGGGGCTGGGGGTGATGTAAAGGCAGTATAACAGAATTTTTGTTCTGTTTTTATCGGCGTGCTATACTCAGGTGACAGTCACTTTTAAAGTGACTGTCACCTCTACATAGGAGAAAATAAACATGGAATTACTTGCGAATATTCTTACTGGTATCGTTGCTCTCTTGCATTTTGGATTCCTGTACCTTGAAATGTTTCTGTGGGACAAGCCGCGCGGGATGAAATCCTTTCGTATGACCGAGGAGTTTGCCAAGCAATCCAAAACCCTCGCCATGAATCAGGGATTGTATAACGGCTTTCTTGCTGCGGGCCTGATCTGGGGAATCTTCGCAGGCGACGCGATAAAAATATTCTTTTTGAGTTGTGTCATCATCGCTGGTATCTTCGGCGCGTTCACAGTCAGCAAGCGGATTTTTTACATGCAAGCTGTCCCCGCTATTTTTGCGTTGGTAGTTTTGCTGGTAGCGTAAATAAAAAAAACTCCGAGGTCTTGAAGACCTCGGAGTTTTTTTATCACTTCACAGTGTTTACAAAATCCGCGAACAAGCCGTAGGCGGTTTCAAGCGGGCCGCCCTTCATATCTGGCTTTTCGGACAGGATGATCGAATAATCAAGAATCACGTCGGTGCGGAAGGTGATGCCTGTGCTGGAGTTCATCATTCCATAAAGCGGGGAAGCTGAGTCCACCAGTTGCGGGGAAACACTGGCTTCCACTTTGTCTCCAACTTTTTCAGCAGAGCACACCAATTTATAGCGCTTGCCTTCCTCTTTGGCTTTGGTGATCATTTCAGGTGTGATGCCGCGAATGCCTGTGGGATTGACTTGCTGCGGGGTCATCGGCGTATCCCATAAAACCGTTACCAGCGCGGCGACCTTAATAGCAGCATCCCAACCGTCGACATCGTTGGTGGGGTCTGTTTCTGCCAGCCCGATGGACTGAGCATACTTCACCGCGTCTTCATACTTCTCACCATTCTCCATGAGAGAGAGGATGACATTGGTAGTGGCATTGAAGATGCCTTTAAAGGAAGTCAACTCGGCCAAAGGGAACGCCTCTCGCATGACCGAGAAAACGGGTGC
>JAEURE010000051.1 GCA_016789485.1 Anaerolineales bacterium
ATCCAGCATGGACTCTGGGGATTTGACGACATAATCCAGAGCGCCGGATTTGAGCGCTTCCACGGCAATGCGTTCATTGCCATAACTCGTCATTAAAATAATGGGAGTGGCAAGCGGGTCGTTATGGTTTGGGAGAAGTTCCATGCTCTCCCCGTCCGGCAGACGCCAATCGGCGATAATGAGTGCAGGTTCCCGCTCAAGCATATGCGCGCGCGCCTCAGTCAGTGAGCGGACGCGGTGAATAAGAACTTTGGAATTCTGATCTTCGAAGGCGCGTTGAATTAATTCCGCGTGAGGGTCTTCATCTTCAATGAGCAGAATATTGATCGCATCGTATGTCATTGGGTATCAAATGCGCGGGTGGGTATTCCAGCCTAGCCAGTAAAAACCGAGGTCATGCATTAATTTACTGAATTCTTCAAACCCCACCGGTTTTACGAGGTAACTGTTAACATGATTGCCGTACGCCTGCGCCACATCCCTTTCGGCTTCAGAGGTGGTAAGAACGATAACTGGAATGTTTTTTAGAACATCCTCTTCTTTGATTATACGAAGCACTTCGAGCCCGTCTACGCGCGGCAGACGGAGATCAAGAAGGATCATGTGCGGGCGGGGGCTGATCTCGGGGTCTGCAAACTCATTTCGTCTGAACAAATAATCCAGCGCGACCTGCCCGTCTCGAAAATGCTCTATCTTATTGGCAATGCGATGATCTTCCAGGGTGCGGATCACCAACTCAGCATGATCGGCATTATCTTCCACAAGCATAACGATTACGGGTTCACCCTTCATTGCATTCTCCTTCGTTTCCGTATTGTAAACGATTTGGACTTCTCAAGTATAACATTTCAACTTTACAGGATGGAAAGTTGAAGAGCGGGTTTTCCGCCTAAATCCTGCCTACAGGAACGTGATATAATCCCGCAATCAACAACAAAATCCGTCATCTTATGAAGGAGAAGTTATGGAAATCACCACTCAGGAATTCAAACATTGTGATTTGATTAAAGTAAAGGGCCGTGTTGATAGTGCCACAGCTCCTGATTTTTCTAAAGCGCTCGAAAAAGCGAACAATGATGGAAAATTTAAGATCGCAGTTGATATGAGCGAACTGGAATATATGTCCAGCGCCGGGTTCCGCGCCCTGCTTGCCACCCAGAGAAACTGCAAACGCTACAACCGCGGCGAATTGGTCCTCGTCAGTGTTCCCGAACGCATTCGCGAGGCGTTGGAACTGGCCGGATTTACGGAACTCTTCAAAACGTTCGATGATCCCATTGAAGCAGTTGGCAGCTTCTAGGAACGCTTCCCGCGTTCCCGGCTAATTAACAGACATGCCGCTTCGTCTACCCTGATTGAAGCGGCATAAAGTTTTTATTCATGGCACACTCAACATTTCCAGCCAGGTTTGAATTTTTGGACGAGATACGTAACCTCGTTGCTGAAGTTGCACGCGAAGGCGGCTTCACGGAAAAGGAAGTCTACTCCCTGCAGCTCGCCGCCGACGAAGCCGCGTCCAACATCATCGAACATGCGTATGCGGGCGTATCCAACGCATCTCTTGATGTCACTTGCGAATTGGACGGGAATGAACTCATCATTACAATGCGTGATAGAGGGAAACCGTTTGACCCATCCAAGGTAAAACAACCAAACCTGAAAGCAGACCTTTCCGAACGACAGATCGGAGGGCTTGGAATATACCTGATGCGAAAACTCATGGATGACGTCCGCTATGAAGCCAATTCGCGCACAGGTAATCTATTGACAATGATCAAGCGAAGGGGATAAATCCCATGAACGCGGCAAATCGGGATTCATGGGATTGGCGTCAGCTCGCCAGCCTGGGGGAAGACCTACGCAATAAAGATTCATTAAGCGCACAACGGGATGGAATTATCGCCATGGCAAACCGCCTCATTGAAGGTGTGGTGGAAGTCTGGCTTAATGAAAAAGTTTTCCGCCTGCCGGATTGGAAGGACGGTTCAACATTCCCTCCCCAACCCACACTGGATGGAATGAAACAAGCCATCAAAACGGGAAAACTCTTCATCAAACAAAAGGCGACAAAAAGCAGCGCTTCTTCCGCGACCTTTGCCGCGATTCCCCTCGAAGATCAGGGGATCGCGCTGGGAGCGCTCCAAGTCAGCCGCCCCAAGGGACCTCTCTTCTCCACTGAAGAATTAAACCTGCTTCAGGCGCTTGCCCAGATCGTGGCCGTCAGTTTAATTGCTTCACACAGGTCCGAGGTCGAACAATTCCGTCTGCGGCAGCTTAATCTTGTGCGCGAAGTCAGCGCTCAGATCGCAAACGTTCTCAACCTGAATGACCTCTCCGCGCGCGTAACGGATTTGATCCAAAAAACATTCAATTTTTATTATGTTGCCATTTTTACTCTTGAACCAAATTCCAACGCACTGCGTTTTCGCTCCAGCGCCGTCGCGCCACGCAAAGGAAGGAAGAAAGCCTCTATCGCGCTGGAAGTGGAAATCGGTCAGGGTCTGATCGGCGAATCCGCAAAACTTGGTGAGCAAATCGTCTGTGACGATGTTCAAGCTGACCCGCGCTACCGCTTTATCGACAGCCTGCCTGAAACAAAATCCGAAGTTGTCATTCCGCTGAAAATTGAAGACCGTGTGCTCGGTGTATTGGATGTGCAAAGTAATCATAAAAAAGCCTTTCATCCAAATGATCTGCTCATCCTGCACGCACTTGCAGACAATATTGCCCGCGCCGTGGAAGGTGCGCGGTTATACAGTTCCCTGCGCCGCCGTGCGGACCAACTCACCCTTGTCTCTGAGGTCAGCAAAAGCGTAACATCCACACTCGATCTATCGCAATTGATGCGTGATGCTGCTTCATTAATTCATGAAAAGTTTGGGTATCCGCATGTGTCGCTGTTTACAGTTCACCCCAACCGCCGCTTGATCGTCTATGAAGCTGGCAGCGGCAAGCGCAGCAAAAAACTGGAAGGCTTTTCCATTCCACTTGATGATAGAACAGGTCTGATGCCCTGGGCCGCACGAAATGGAATAACTGCGCTTGTAAACGATGTTTCAAAGGATGAGCGCTATATTCATTCGCCGTTGCCGCCCAAGAATACACAGTCTGAACTTTGTGTGCCCTTGATCTTCAATGAGAATGTGATAGGTCTGCTGGATATTCAATCGGACAAATTGAATGCCTTCACCGAAGACGACAGGATGATGTTCGAAGCCGTGGCAGATACGATGGCGGCAGCCATCCGCAATGCAGATTTGTACCGCTCCGAGCAATGGCGCCGCCAGATCGCAGACAGCCTGCGCGAAGTGGCAGGTTTGGTTTCCGACAACGTCGGCGTGGACGAGGTACTTGAGACCATCCTCGCTGAACTGGACCGTAACCTGCCCATTGACGTTTCAGCGATATGGCTCCTGCAGGATGGCCAGCTTTGTCTCTCTGCCGTACATGGAATTGACGCAGGGAAGCTGGAAAATGTGTGCATCAGCAACCCAGATGCGACCTATGCAATGGCAGAAGCCCTGGTCTCTGACATTCCCATTATCCGCCGCAGCGATGAGCCGATCTGGCCAGCAGGGTTGGCGGCGGGATATGATGGAAATTATTCATCCATTGCTGCGCCGCTGCGTGTGGGAGATCGTCCGTTGGGAGTACTGGCCTTGGCGCATCATACGTCCGGGCGGTATGGCCACGAGGCGCAGGATATCACTACAACTTTCGCGAGTTACGCTGCCGTAGCCATTGAGAATGCGCGCCTGTATGACTCGGCACAGGAACAGGCGTATGCGTCTGCGGCGCTGTTGCAGGTGGCACAGGCCGTTGTCAGCTTGAGTGACCTTGAAGAAATTTTAAGTTCCATTACGCGTATCATGCCAATCCTTGTGGGTGTGAAGCGCGTTGCCTTATATCGCTGGGATGCCGAGAGAAAGTCGTTTACCGCTTCGCAGGAATATGGCTTTTCGGAAAACGAAGAAGAGATCATGACAGAAAGGGAATTCCATGAAGGCGTATTCCCTTTGCTGGATTTTGCAAAAGAAGAAAATCATCTCATCACATATGCTCTTAAACCTAACGCGTTGCCGAATTCCTGGCTGAGAATCAAGCCCGAGGTCCAGAATGAAGCGGATATGATGGGCGCGGATCGCCTGCTGATGGCGGTTCCGCTTTCCATTAAGAACGACCTGTTCGGCGTCATGTTGATCGAAGAGACGGAGAATGGGCGTCGTTTTCGTTCGCGGCGTATCGAGATCATCAATGGGATCGCACAGCAGGCCGCACTTGCGATTCAAAACGATCTTTTGCAGCAGGAGATGGTGGTACGCGAACGCCTCGAAACGGAAGTTCAACTGGCTCGCCAAATCCAGCAGACTTTCATCCCCCAGTCTTTGCCCACATACCCCGCCTGGCAGATCGCCGCGCGCTGGCGCACAGCACGGCAGGTGGGCGGTGACTTTTACGATGTGATCGAACTGCCAAATAAAAAGCTGGGTATTTTTATTGCGGATGTGGCAGACAAAGGCATGCCTGCCGCTTTGTTCATGGCGCTCACGCGGACTCTGGTGCGTGCTGCCGTCATTGAAACTGCCTCCCCTGCTGAAGCGTTGAGCCGCGTAAATGATCTGCTATTGCCCGATACGCAGCAAGGCATGTTCGTGACCGCCGTTTACGGTGAGTTGGATATGGAGCAGGGAAAATTCACGTACGTGAACGCGGGACATAACCCGCCGTTTTGGGTAAAGACAAACGGAGAAATTGAAAAGCTCACGCGCACTGCAATTGCCCTTGGAGTAATGGAACAGCCTAACATTCAAGAGCGCACGATCTCTTTATCATTTGGTGACAAGCTTCTGCTTTATACCGACGGTCTCACTGAAGCATTTTCAGCGGAAGGCACCCTCTTCGGCGATACACGTTTAATGGAGGCGCTGAAATCCACGGAATCACACACATCTGACGAAGTGATCATTGTGGTGGAAGAACATTTGAATGAATTCATCGGCCTCGTTCCATTGGGAGATGACCTCACCATACTCGCGATCCGAAGGGTGGCAGAGCCTTCAACGATATAAAATTAGTTGATTTTCGTGGGAACATTTTCACTGTTTTGAGCGTTAGTGTTCTTCATGAGCGCCTAATTCGGCACCCATGACCAAAGTACCTTCCACTTTGCGAATTTATGAAGTATCCTTGCAAAAATTTTCAACCAGAGGAGATAAGGAGATTAACCTCATGAAGTCCCAGTATCGTATGCTTTTTGCTTTTGTTGCATTATTAACCAGTGTCAGCCTGGCATGTTCAGCCCTTGCGCCTGCAGAGCCCACAGCCACATCCATTCCAACCAACCCGCCTCCCCCAACAGCGGCTCCATTGCCGACCGCGAGCGCTCCATTGCCAAACCCAAGCGGACCCTCCAACCCGGCCGGCGGACCTTCCGGAAACACCACGACCAGCGGCACAAGTTCGGACATCGTAACATTTGTGGATGAAAATAATCTGTTCGGGTTCGACCTGCCCGGGGATTGGTACTACGAACACAATGCGTATGACAATTACTATGTGGATACATTCACCTCCCCGGATGAATCCTCAGCAAAGATCGAAAGTATCGTCTACAATGACGGAACAGCCTTCAATAATTCAGACAGCGCGGCTACCGCATTAGCCTGGCTGAATCAATTTTACAGCTACACCGGCCAAGAAGGTGATATCCGTGTCTCGAAGCACCAAGTTGAGAAGGATGGCTCCGAAAGCCTCGAATGGTCATCCAAAGGCGGCGACTATTCCGGTAAAACTTTTTATGAAGTGCGCGGTGATAATCGCAAGACATTTATGCTGTTCACAGTCTGGTACATCAATGATATAGATCAGGAAACGCTCGACATTGTAAATAACGCAGTCCAGACCTATTACATTCCGTAAACAGCCCTTGCAGTAAATAAAAATGCGGCTCTCTGAACAAGAGCCGCATTTTTATTTCACTATCCTAAACGTGAGAGCCCTAACCTTGATCCTTTCAGCCCGCCTACGGCGTGCCTTTTGTTATAATCCTATGTAACCAAAACTCAGGAGAGAGTTCATGCCCAAAAAAAAGGGTTCTGTTGCGCTGCCCCTCGAGAAAGATGAAATCATAAAGGATTACCGCCTTGCCTATCAAAGCAGGCAGGCTTCGCTTATCGGCAGAAGGGAAGTTCTCAGCGGCAAGGCAAAATTTGGTATTTTCGGCGATGGCAAGGAAATCGCCCAACTGGCCATTGCCCGTGCCTTCCGCAAAGGAGACTGGCGCTCTGGATATTACCGCGATCAGACCTGGATGTTCATGCTTGGCGTGATGAGCATCCAGGAATTTTTTGCGCAGCTTTACGCGCACAGCGATGTTACCTACGATCCCGCCAGCGCAGGGCGTCAAATGAATGCACATTTCGCCTCGCGGAATTTATACCCCAACGGTTCGTGGCGCCCGCAAACCCAAATGTACAACACTGCGTCCGATGTTTCCCCAACTGCCGCACAAATGCCGCGCGCCGTGGGGCTGGCGTATGCATCCGTTCTCTACCGAAAATTAATTGAACTGCGCGAGCTTAAGGATTTTTCACACAACGGCGAAGAAGTTACATTCGCAACCATTGGCAACGCATCTACAGCCGAAGGGCTGTTCTGGGAAGCGGTCAATGCCATTGGCGTGCTCAAAGCGCCAGCCATCATCACCATCTACGATGATGGCTACGGCATCTCCGTCCCCAATCAATTTCAAATGGTCAAGGAAAATATTGGTTCATTACTTAAAGGATTTGAGCGTGACCCGCTGGCAACACCAGAACAGGTTCAAAATGGATATGACCATTACACCGTCCACGCCTGGGACTATCCCGCGCTTGTCGAAACCTATCTCAGCGCCGCCGAGATCGCGCGCGAATATCACATCCCCGCGCTGATCCATGTCATTGACGTGACTCAGCCACAAGGTCACAGCACGAGCGGGTCACACGAAAGATATAAAACTCCCGAACGACTCAAGTGGGAAGAAGAATTTGACGGACTCAAAAAAATGCGCGCGTGGATGATAGAGAACCGCGTCATTTCTGCGCCCGAGCTTGATGCCCTCGAAAAGGCAGACTACGAAACTGTGGAAGGATTCCGCAAAGCCGCCTGGGATGCTTATCTTTCCCCCATTACAGATGAACGCAACCAGGTCATGGACATGTTCGATGAGATCGCCAGCTCATCGAGTCATGCATCAGAGTTGCGAATGCTCAAAGACCGACTGGCAAATCTCCCGTCGTACACGAGGCGCGACGTCCATATCGCCGCGCATGAAGCGTTGCGAATCCTGCGCGATGAAGCGCATCCCGCCAAGCAGGTTTTAGCCGCATGGAAAAATGAGAATGATAAAGTGAATCTGGAACGTTATGGCTCGCATCTATATTCAGGCACTGCGCTGAGAATAGACGAAGTCAAGCCTGTCTATTCTGATTCTTCAGCAACCATGTTCGGCTTCGAAGTAGTTAACGCTGCATTCGACGCCGCACTGGCACGCGAGCCGCGCCTGATTGCTTTTGGCGAAGATGTCGGCAAACTGGGTGATGTGAACCAGGGCTTCAAGGGGATGCAGGAAAAATATGGCGCCTATCGCGTAACGGATACGGGAATTCGAGAAGCCACAATTTTGGGACAAGCGATTGGACTGGCCATGCGCGGGTTACACCCGATCGCCGAGATCCAATACCTCGATTATGTCTTGTATGCGCTGCAAACAATGAGCGACGATCTGGCGACCTTACACTGGCGCACTGCAGGCGGACAAAAAGCACCTGTCATCATCCGCACGCGCGGGCATCGTCTTGAAGGCATTTGGCATTCAGGTTCGCTCATGTCTGGTATCTTGAATTTGGTGCGCGGCATGTATGTTTTGGTTCCACGTGATATGACCCATGCCGCGGGTTTTTACAATACGCTTTTGAAATCAGATGAACCTGCCATCGTTGTGGAGGTGCTGAATGGGTATCGCGTCAAGGAACGTCTGCCCGATAACATCGCCGAAATGACTTTGCCGTTGGGACTTCCTGAAACCATCCGCGAAGGAAGAGACGTCACTATCGTCACCTACGGCGCATGCTGCAGAATTGTCCTCGAAGCGGCGGAGAAATTAAGCAAAGCAGGCATCGAAGTTGAAGTGATGGACGTCCAATCGCTGATGCCGTTTGATATTCACGGCAAAATTGTCGAGTCACTAAAAAAGACATCGCGGGTTCTGTTTGTAGATGAGGACGTGCCAGGCGGAACAACCGCTTATATGATGCAGGAAGTCATCGAAAAGCAAGGTGGCTATTTCCATTTGGACTCCCCCGCCCGAACATTGTCTGCCAAGGCGCACCGTCCCGCCTATGGAAGTGACGGAGATTACTGGTCGAAGCCGAATGTGGAAACAGTATTCGATGCAGTATACGAAATGATGAATGAGGTAGATCCATCTTTATCCGTTGTTTAAGTGATAGCGCTTATTAACACCCTGCCGCTAAGCACCAACCGATAACTATCAACTGGAGAATTTATGGCAACAAAAGTTTTAGTTCCAAGACTCGGCGAAGGCGTGGATGAAGTTACCGTTACAAAATGGCTCAAGCAGGTTGGCGATACCATTAATGAATTGGAACCGCTGCTTGAAGTCAATACCGACAAGGTGGATACCGAGATCCCTGCACCTGCTTCGGGCGTGATTTTGAGAATCGACATGCAGGAAGGTCAGGTCGGGAAGGTTGGAGAATTATTGGCGCTCATTGGGGTGGCGGGCGAAACAGTGGATAGTGTTCAGTCGGCAGTGGTCAGTGAAAAATCTGCACAAGAAGCAACATCTGTCAAAGAACCCGCGGCTGCCCACCTCCCACCATCCACTACCTACGACCTCGGCTTCATCTCTCCTGTTGTGGCAAAGATCGCTGCCGAGCATGGTGTGGACCTGTCTCAAGTAAGCGGTACAGGCATGAGCGGGCGGATCACGAAGAATGATGTACTGAATTATGTGCAAAGCGGGAAAAAGACTGCTAACAATAAACCGCAGGCTGTGGTCATGCCTGTTGCTGGCGATCAATTAATCAAACACACCACCATGCGCAAATCCATTGCGCAACACATGGTTGAGTCAAAGCACACCTCTCCGCATGTGTTGACCGTTATGGAAGCAGACATGTCCTGCGTGACAAAGCATCGTTCTGCGAACAAAGCCGCGTTTGAACGGGACGGAGTCAACCTGACCTTTACAGCCTACTTTATGATGGCTATCGTAGCCGGGCTGAAAGCCTATCCACAGACCAATTCCTCGTGGACAGATGAAGGCTTGCTGGTTCATAAAAACATAAACATCGGCATGGCTGTTTCTCTTGGCGAAGACGGGCTGATCGTGCCAGTCATCAAAGATGCAGACAATTTATCTTTGCTGGCAATGGCTCGCTCGGTCAATGATCTGGCTACACGCTCCCGCAACAAGAAGTTACAACCCGATGATGTGAAGGGTGGAACGTTCACACTAACCAACCACGGCGTGAGCGGATCGTTATTCGCCTTTCCAGTGATTAATCAACCGCAGGCAGGTATCCTTGGAGTTGGTGCGATGCAGAAACGTGCGGTCGTCATTGATGATGCCATCGCAATCCGCCCGATGGTATATATGTCCTTCGTGTTCGATCACCGCATTCTTGATGGCGCGTCCGCGGACTGGTTCCTTGCAAAGGTCAAAGAGACGCTGGAAAACTGGGCATGAGCGACGAGCATACAGACAGCCCAGAGATAAACAAGAACGTCCACCCGCCTTTTATAGCGTTGGTTTATCTTATCGCAGCGCTGATATTGCAAAAATTTATCCCAATTCCATTTGAGCCATCGGGTACAGCAAAAACGGCAGGACTTGGGCTGGCTTTCATTGGCGTTCTGTTTGGGTTAAGTGCGTTCATGGAATTTCGAAAAGTTCAAACCACTCTTGACCCGCACGGCTCGGTCAAGATCCTGGTGACGGACGGGATTTATCGCTTCACACGCAACCCGATCTACCTGGGATTCTTTCTAATGGTCATTGGCTTTCCGCTCAATTACGGCTCTTTATGGGGATTGGTTGCCGCGCCATTCTTTGCCGCAACTGTGAGTCGGTTGGTGATCCAGAAGGAAGAGGCTTATTTGGAGAAAAAATTCAAAGAACAATACACAAACTATAGTTTAAGAGTGAGGCGCTGGCTCTAAATTCCAAAGGCGGTTTTCGCCGCCTATTTATTCTGCTCCTTGATTTAGAACATTTGTTTTAGTATAATGAACTCAACCAAGGAGAGAGACATGTCGACAAACACATCTGAAATCCAATTGAATGTGAACGATAAAAAAGTCAATGCGTATCTTGCAAATGGCGGCGGGCCCGGCATTTTAGTCCTGCATGCCTGGTGGGGATTGAAACCGTTTTTCAAGCAGGTTTGTGACCGCCTTGCTGAGCAGGGATTTACCGTTCTTGCACCCGATCTGCGTGATGGAAAAATTGCAAAAACCATCGACGAGGCGAAAGAGTTGATGGAAAAAAGCGATGGTGAATTTATCGGCGCAACAGTGATGGCGGCAAAAGATTATTTACGAGACCTGGTAAAAGGAAATAAGATCGGCGCAGTTGGGTTTTCCATGGGCGCGGCATGGGCGCTGGTCGCCGCGACATACAAACCCGAGCAATTTGGGGCGGTTGTTCTTTTCTACGGCAATGAAGGCGTGGACTATGGAAAAGTCACTGCCAAAGTGATGGGGCACTACAGTGATAACGATGAATGGGAACCGAACGAATTCGTGGATAATACATTCGCTGAATTTAAGAAAGCAGGCGTGGATGCGACGCTTCACATCTACCCGGGAGTTGCTCATTGGTTCATGGAAGATGACCGCCCCGAATACGACTCCGCTGCCGCGCAGCTGGCATGGGATCGCACAATCAAGTTCCTAAAGATGTCATTGCGAACCGTGTAGAGCGAAGCAATCTCCTCGCCAAAGTTAGGATTGCTTCGGGCTAACGCCCTCGCAATGACATGGAAAAGGTTAAGGGTATAATCCCCTTAACCTTTTTATTTTAGGAGAATATTTCTCATGGCAGAAAATTTTGATGTCGTTGTGATCGGCGCAGGACCTGCGGGATATGTGGCCGCCATCCGTGCCGCGCAATTGAAACAGAAAGTAGCGATCGTGGACAAACAATGGATGGGCGGCGTGTGTTTGAACGTCGGTTGTATTCCATCCAAATCCCTGCTCAAAAATGCGGAAGTGGCTCACACCCTGCGCGAACGGGGCAAAGACTTTGGCTTCTCCTTCGACAATCTCAAACTGGATTACAGCGTGGCAGTCAAACGTTCGCGCCAGAATTCAGACCGATTGACCAAAGGCGTAGGCTTTTTGATGAAGAAGAACAATATCGCCGTTTTCATGGGCGAAGCGAAGTTCAAGGCATTCTGGGCGCACAGCCGGGCGGAAGAGAAGATCGCTTTCGAATCTTTCATGGACTTCGTGACCGGGTGGTTGAGGCGGTATCCGAAG